>JAFUXZ010000080.1 GCA_017470795.1 Paludibacteraceae bacterium | reverse complement strand
GCAGGGCGAGCTGCGCAACCCGCTGATACCCGGCTACGACACGAATGATGGTCAGTACAGTACGGAGCATATTAACTACCTGCAGCGTAAGAGCGTGTTCCCCTACAAGTATCTGCTCATCGGGGTGGCTGTTGCTTTCCTGATTGGTCTGTTCATACCTGCACCATGGGGTGGGCACGGCAAGTCCTCCGGAGCTCAGAACGGACAGGAGCAAGCCCCGACCGTCAATACAGACGGCGTGCCTAATCCGACCCCTGATCCGTCTGGGACTCCCGCAGGGAAAACTTTCCAGAACAATGACGGAGCAGAACAGCCGCAGGCTGCACTCAACAACTCAACTTCCGATGAGGGTATTAAAACTTACCTGACGCATAACAACACCAAATGGGTGAAGGATTCCCTGCTCCGGTATGAGCCGATAGGAGACTCTGTATGGGACGCTTTTGCACGCTTTGACAGGGATAAGATCAAGAGACTTTTCCCCCGCAATTATGATAAAATAGGAAATGGACCGAAAATCAACAACCTCCTCGATCTTGTGAAGGATGGCAGCAAGTGGCAGCAACCTGCTGACAGTATCTATCAGAAGGCCAATGAGATCGTTCTGGACAACTGGTATAACAAGTGTTGTAAGGGAGTTGAGAAAAAAACTGGGAGCACCACTCACGAGGAAACCAAACCTGCCGTACCTGCCGGCAAAGTAATAAGAACCTCACGAGACTCTGCTATGTATTGATATGGAGGAATATATGATATGAATAAACTGGTAAAAGTTTTTTTGCTGCTACTTGCTCTGGCAGGTGTCGTGACGGCGGTGATGATTTTTGTCAAGACGCGTGTGGAAATGCCCAAGCCGCCTGCGACCGTCAATCAGTTTGACGAACAGATTGAGGGTGAGGTCAGCTCTTTGCGCAGACATGGGACGGCTCCTTTTTATCTGGATGCATACAAGCGCATGCGGGAGCTGATACGTTTCCAGAGAGAGGAGTCACTGCTCTCTGAAAGCAAGGGACGAAAAGCGCAGGAACAGCTCGATGAGATGTATGCAGGCATATTATGCGGAGCAGCAGACAACGTGTTTCTGGGTTCAGAGTGGTCTGACGCAGACATAAAGAGCATAAAGGAAGGCATCGGCTTTGTGGGTGCGACCGTACAGAATACGGATGTTAAGCGAGTCAATTCGGTCATAGACGATTATGATCAGGCCATGAAAATAGTCAATAATGCCACATTCAGAAGTATAGCAGACGCAAGGACGAAAATCACTTCGGCCGGCGAATACGCACAGAAAAATCCTCTGCGTAACAATACTGCATTGGTGAGCCAACTGAATGGCGTACGCAAGAAGATTGCGGACAGCCACTACGCGATGCTGAACAGGAAGATCAATGCGCTGGCAACCTATCGCCCGACTCAATGGGATGACGTAGTCAAACGCCTGGGAGAGATTGATGACGAGTTGAACGAATACAAAAATGCCAAGAAGCTGTATCAGCAGTATTATAGTGACAAAGGCTATAAGGAACTGAATGAAAAACTTGAACTACGAGGCAGTATCCTGCAAATGCAGTATAGCAAAAAGTAATGAGTATGAAGAAAGTTTTTTTGCTGGCCGTCACGTTGTGTGTAATGCTGTGGCCTTCTGTTGCGGCTTCCAAGCCCCAGGTGCCTCCTTGCCCCAATGATTCGGTGGTGCTTGCGCTCCGGAGTGAGATTGAATCGTTGAATGGACGACTGAATACGATGTCGGGTGTGGTCGAAGACGCGATGGACTCAGTCCGTCTTATGAAAGACACCATCGTGATGCTGCATGACTGGCAGGTAAAACTGAACGCGCAGCTGGACAGCATGAAGCAGGAATCTCTGGCAACGGCCGACAGCATAAGCCGGTTGCGTGAAGAGCTGCAGCATGAGCGGGAGGCAAGGGCCGAGATGATTTCAGAGGAGTTAGCGCAGATGGAGCAAGTGCTGATGCGCGTCAGAGGAGACTCGGCGATGCTGCGTCAGCAGATGGACAAATGTCTGACAGACCTGTGTAAGGCGCGTCTGTGGATCTATTACATTCCCAAGAACGCGGAAGTGCTGGAACTGGCAAAGTCCATTGACCGTGATCGTCGGACGCCGGAGGAGAAGACGGAGTTAGAGCAATGCCTGACGTCTTTGGAGCAGTATGAGACGCTCTATAACGAAGTGGAGGGGGTGATACGCGAAGCGCAGGATGACGTGCGTCGCAATCAGCCTCTTGGTAACTCGTATCGCATGAAGTACGAGCAGAAGATAAAGGATACGCAGTATTATAAAAGCGGCGGTCATGAGAAGCGTCGCATAGCCTTTCTGGATTACATGATCGAGGGGTTCTTGCAGGAGTTGAGGATGCATCTTGCACGCGAATCTGCTGATTTTTATCACCTGTATAAGTATTAGCTGCCTCTCCCGCAACCGTCCTGTGCAGGATAGCCTGCAGACCCGATGTCACGTCTGCTTTCAGCGTTCCTGCCTACGGCAGACAGCAGTGTGCTCACTACGGCCGATGCTCTTGGAGCGTTGGCCGTAGTGGCGTGTATGACAGCAGGATAGGCTTGTTTTATGGATAAAATCCGTATCTTTGCCGACAATGTCGTGGCTCTCATTGCAAAATGTATCAGTCAGAGCTGCCCGGCTTCGGGTAGTGCTGATAAGCGTGGGCGTACTGATTGTGGGCTTCTCGTTATGGTTTACGAACCGGCTTGCCAACCGTTTGCGTCAGGATGAGCAGCAGCGCATAGAACTATGGGCGGATGCCACGCGCCAGTTGATACTGGCTGACGAGCATACCGACCTTGACTTCATCACATCGATTATAGAGCAGAATACGACGATCCCGGTCGTAATGGTCGATTCGGTGAGCGGGAAGCCCATCGAATCGCGCAATATCGTTTTGCCCGAAACCGGTCAGGAGGCCTATCTGATGCGGCGGGCTCAGACTATGGGTCAGCATCATGCCCCCATCGTCCTGCGGGTTGCAGGCAACATGGTGCAGTACATCTATTACGATGACTCCGTTCAGCTGCGTCAGCTGCGCCTGTTCGGATGGCTTCAGATGGGCATTATCCTGCTGCTGGCTCTGCTGGCATACGCGGCCTACTCGGCTATCAAGCGGGCTGAGCAGAACAACGTGTGGATTGGGTTGTCAAAGGAGACCGCCCACCAGCTCGGGACACCTATATCATCGCTGATGAGCTGGTCCGAACTGCTCCGGGCTCAATATCCGGACGACAAACTGCTCGACGAGCTGGACAAAGATACCGACCGCCTGCAGTCGATAGCGGAGCGCTTCTCGCAGATAGGCTCGCAGCCGGTGTTGCAGCCGGCTGATGTGCTGCCCGTGGTGCAGGGGTGTGTCGACTACATGCGCCGTCGCTCGCCGCGAACAATCGATTTCGTCATCCAGCCGGTCGACAACAGTCAGGCCATGATTAACCTGACCTTGCTGAGCTGGGCCGTCGAGAACCTGTGCCGCAATGCGGTTGACGCCATGTCGGGTATGCCTCAGGGACGCATAACGGTGCAGATTGCCGCAAGCGGCAGGTTTGTGCACATTGACGTGACGGACACCGGCCGCGGCATCGAGCATTCGCATCATCGTGACATTTTTCGCCCCGGCTATACGACGAAGCAGCGGGGGTGGGGACTTGGGCTCTCGCTCGCGCGGCGCATCGTCGAAGACTATCACGGCGGTCAGATCTATGTAAAACAATCGGAGCCCGGACGTGGCACGACCATTCGCATCCGGCTCTGTCGATATCAGTAGCATGAAACACTTTGTGACCTTTATGGCTGCATGCTGCCTGACGATGAGCATGCAGGCCGCCAACTACTACTGCGCTCCTGAAGGCGTGGGTAGCGGCAACTCCGTTGACAATCCTTGTTCGCTTCGCAGTGGGGTGAGCAAGCTCTCCAGTCCCGGCGATACGCTCTTCCTGCTTGACGGCGTGTACTACGAAGACAGCAAACTGTCAATTAAGAAGAAAGGGTCTGCCAATCAGTCGGTCTGTATCTTCGCCTACCCGGGTGCACATCCCGTCATCGATTTTCGCAACCAGCCCTACGGCTCGGCCAATCGCGGTGTGTCAGTGGATAGTGCAACCGTTTATCTTCATTTGAAAGGACTGACGATACGCTACGCAGGCGATAACGGTTTGTATTTCGAGGGGAGTTACAGTACGATTGAGCAATGCGAGTTCTATGGGAACTGTGATACTGGTCTACAGTTGAAACGTGGACATGACAACCGGATCATCAACTGCGACTCGCACGACAACTTTGACTATCAGACCGGCAGCACAGCGTCGGCCGATTTTGGCGGTAATGCCGACGGCTTTGCAGACAAGCAGTATGACAACCAGGGCGGCAACTACTTCTACGGGTGCAGAGCGTGGAATAACTCTGATGACGGATGGGACTTCTTTCAGCACGTCTCGCATGGCAGTCAGACCGTGCTGGAGCACTGCATTTGCTACAACAACGGGCCTGCCGCCTATGATATGACAAATCATCCGCGCTACCAGACGGATTATGCATGGTTTAAGCAGTTTGAAGGCAGTGGCATGGATGTGGGCGATTCGGACTCGAAGACCGGGGGCACAAAGCGCGTGACCATCAGCAACTACGTCAACTGGGGCAATGGCAACGGCTTCAAACTCGGTGGCGGAATGACCAACCACAACGTGCAGGTGCAG
>JAFUXZ010000079.1 GCA_017470795.1 Paludibacteraceae bacterium | reverse complement strand
TTCCGGTCCTCATAGACGCGCATGCAGAGCGGGAGGCTGTATGTAGCACCGCTGACGTTTTCGGCTTCTTCGCCGATGGTCTGCAGCAGCCACCGGGTGTCATAGATGCTGTCCATGGTCATGCTTAGCTCTGTGCCGTGCTTGACAGCGTAGAAGGCTTTCTCGGGCGAATGACCCATATAGTCGTGAGCCTCTGCGACGCGGCCGGGGAGTCCGGGAAGTTTGTTCTCGTAGCTTGTCCGGGTCTGAATCTGAACGGCTGTAGCTCCGATGTCCTGTACGTCATACTGCCCGATTGTAGGCGCAAAGGCTGACGCTGTATCGTTGAGGTAGACTCCCTGATTTTCGTCCAGGCCCTGTGTCTGGAAAGTCCAGAAGTGGTGCGTGCTTCCGCTTCCGGTATCGCGCATGCGGAAGATGGCCGACGCGTCAAACGTCGCAGCCTCAATCGGAATCTGTCCGCGTGTGGCGTTATAGGCACTGGCAATCATCGGCCTTCCTGTTTCGGGCAGTCCGAGCTGGCTGCGTGAGAAGCGGGTAGCGGCTCCCTGTCCGTACATCGTTGCGGCACGCAACTCAAGACTGTCAAAGGTCCGTCCGTAGTCAAGCGACTCGTAGAAGTGCAGGCTCAGGTTCTCTGTGGCCTCGCGCTGGTGCAGAGGGGCACTGACATAGCGGCTCGTTCCTAACCGATGCTCGGCCGGATTGGCGATGCTTGAATAGGCAAGAAGCCGATAATGATTGCCGGAAGGGTTGATGTTGACAAGATTCTTCGGATTGTGTACCAGAGTGCGTGCCGCTTCAAGTACCCGGTTGATATTGGCTCGTCCGAGGTTTGAAGTGCTGTTGAACAGCCCGGGTCCGGTATGGCCGGCATCAATGGCCTGCAGTATCTTATAGAAATCAACCTCCATAGGCGTGAGCGTACCGGATGCATAGTTGGCGGCGTTCGTGTAGAGGCTGACGCTTTGCTTTGCGGCCGCTGTTTCAGGCTGGAGAGCGAGTGCGTAGCCTGCCCGCTTCCAGTAGGGGAGCAGCTGGGCTGCTGATGGCAGGGTGAGAATCCAGTTGCAGTAGACATTGCGCATGGCCTGCCACTCAAGCAGGTAGTTAAGCTGTACCGGCCAGTTGACTCCATTGAAAACGTATGACGTGTAGTACTTGATACCGTTCTCGTCGCGCGTGTTGATGGGAGCCTTGACGGGGTGCATCATCATTGAGGCGTGATAGTTGCCGGTCATGCCTTCGTAAAGGGCATAGTCTGTCGGCGCATGGGCAACATCACTCACCTCCGAATCAATGCGCTCTTTGTCATTCAGCATGCGCAGGGCTGTATTGGCCCCGGCATTAGCAAACCGGATATCTGCCTGATATTGAGGCTTTGTACCGGTTATCTCGCCCAGATCGTTGTAAATCGTGTCGTAGGTGAATGTGCCGACATTGCTCACGGCAGCCCCGTCATAGTTGTGCCGCTCATGTGAGTTGACATAGTCGGTGGTCATGACAGCCGTGCTCCAGTTCTCATTGGCCTCCGGCCAGGTGGTGCCTCCGTCGGGTGATACGCCATTGTACCAATGCGCAGCGTAGCGGTTGTGCAGATAGAACCCGTAAGGATCGCCCTCAACAGCCCACAGGTAGTCGTTGGTGGTGTGTTCGCGCTGATCGGGATTGATTCCTCTGACAAAATTCGAGCGTGTATACTGCATCAGATACTGAGGCATGTCTTCCGCATTCTGTGTGGCAAGGTTATACCAGTGAACGTCGTCCGGATTCTTCGAGCTCCAGTTGCTGCTGTTCCACTGGTTCTGATCGGGTTCGTAGGTGACGCGGATGTAGACGTGTTTGTCTTCCCACTCATCAGGAACTTCGATACTGCCTGATGCGGCGGGGACGAGACGGGTAGAGATGTTGTTTGACCAGAAAGTGTCGTATGCTGTGGAGCGTGAGGCAAGACGCCCCTTGTTGTATTCTCCCGTGCTATACTGCAGGTCATCAACGTAGGTAGCATCAAAATCGTTCTTAATCCACTCGAGGTAGTAGGTGTAGTTGCAATACTGCCGGCGCATGAGCCAGGGGAGTGTGAGGTCATTGCCGATGCCGTAGTCTTCAGACGTGTAGTCATAGATGGGGTCAGCTTCAAAATCGCGCATCGAGGTGCGTCCGCCATTGTCCTGGCCATGATCTTCAGGATCAAGATGGAAGGTGATGGATGCCGCGTGAATCGGCATGGTCGTGACGAGGAAACGGCGTGCAGACCCGAGAGAGAGGTGCCCGTCGACAGTTGAAGGACCGCCGGTCAGGGTTAGGTACTGCTGTGTCGGTGCGACACCGGTCATAATCTGCACTTTCTTGTATGTGATGTAGTCCGTCTCGGGTTCAGGACCGAGTTTAGGCATGTCAACAATTTCACCATCGCGGCTGATGGCAGCACTGGGTTCAGTGAGATACAGCGGCAGGCTGATACCCTCATTCGTCCCACCGGTGTAGTATTCACCAGAGCGTGTGCTCATGGTGTACACTCCATTGGGTGTGCCTTCGTAGTGGGTATAGGTGTAGCTGTTTTTCCCATATCTGCCACGCCACTCGGCAAAGTTGGTGTATTGCGTGTTGCTCGGATCGGGATCGTAATAGTCGCGTTCGTATAGGGGACTTCCCATGGAGTAACGGTCGATGGTGTGTATAATCTGATTGCCGTTCTCTCCTCCCTTTGAATTATGAGCATAGTCCTCAACAAAGTGCATGTATCCGCGATACTTGTCATTAAACCCTATGGTGTAAGCCGAGCCGATCATAGGCGTGGCAGCCCCGTTGGTGAGCGAGACTGTCGTTCGGTCGTAGGCTCCGACGCCATTCTTGGTATAGAGATTGAAGTCGGTCGATGTGCCGTCATAAGTGCTCTCGCCATCCATAGTGATGATGGCCTCGCTTTGTTGTTCAAAGGTGGCATAGCCTAAGACAGAACCAACAAGATGGTGCTTGTCGTAGAGCGACGAGGCTGTCATGTCGCAGACGGCGAGGAAGCCTTCTTTTAGTTCACCGGTGCGGTTACCGTATTCGTCTGTTTCATAGAAAGACTCACGCAGATTGACCGTACATTCTCCCGTGATCTCGCAGGAGTGGTCAGTCGCTGTAGTCTCTATCTGCTCGTCCGTTGAGAGCGGGTTCTTCTTTTTGTACGTGTAACCTTGCCCGTTGACTTTCCATGTCCAATATACTCCTTGCAGTTTCTCCTTGCTATAGCCGGCAGTCGGAGCCTCTCCTTCGGCAATCTCACGATCGGCTTCGGGCAGTTGGTCATTGATGATCTGGCCGTCTTTGTATTGAAGATAGTACGCGTTCTTATCCTGTATGTAAGCATCATTGCGCCGGTAGTAGTTGTAGAGGATGAACTTGTACGGATCTCCAATAAGTGCCCATTTCTGAACCTTCATATCCTCAGCGCTGCGTGCTGCCTTTTCTGAATCGGTGAAGGCATCCCACTCACCATCTTTCTCATAGCGCGCCTGACTCTTATACTGGTGCGAGCTGAAAGCATAAGCGTGACGCACGTCGTATGTGCCATTGCTTGCCGGACTTTCCAGCCATCCTTCTTTGGTCTCTTGATACGGGATTGTGGGCTTGTTTTTACTCATGAACAGAGGCACTGTCTGCATGCGGACATTGGCTTCAGGCATGATGTAGCGATGACTTGCACCTCCATCAGTGACGCTATAGTCCCACATCTCAGCAGTGTACTTATAAATCTCACGGTCTATGAGTGGCCACGTCTTCTTCTGATCATCCCAGTTGAAGAACGGATTAACCCAGCGATACTCGTTCTCGGTGGAGAACAGGGCTTCATCGTAATCGTATGTGACATACACAATGCCGCCGTCCTTAATCAGGTACTCTCCGTCACTGCCTTTGTCGCGATAACTGTTGAAAGGCGAAGAGGTCATGGTCGGGTCAGCCCACAGCTGGTAGGTGCAACTCCAGCGACGAACATCGGCTGGCAGATTGTTGTTCAGGCTCCACTCGGCACGTTGGCGTGACAGCTCGGTCCATCCTGTAGTAGCAACGAGTTCGTTAAGTCGGTTATAAACATTGACAATAGCATCAAATCCCTCGTTTCCGGCACCTCCGTTGTTTGTTCCATTCTCATATTCAATATATTCAGATGGGATTAGACTGACTGTTGCGCCAAGATCATAATTCGTCGGATTCTCCAACTGTTTTACCTCGCCTCCGGTATTGACATTACGACTGGCATCGGCAATGTTATATATTGAACTGGTGTAGAAACCATTGATTGGACCGGTTACCTCTGTCCGACGTTGTTCGCTTTCAGAAAGGAAATAGACGGCTGCGGCATCGTTGTTCATGTTGGCAGCTGCATTACGTACCAGAGTCCACGTATAGGCGTCCGAATTGTTCCCTATTTGTATGCGTGTGCCACTCTCATCTTCTGTCAGGAATGCCGGAGATGTGCTGTAAGATTCATACTCACCGTCTATGAGGCTCCCCTGCCCAATCGTAATGTCACGCTTGTTCTGCAGTTTGAACGAATAGGGGTCACCCACCAAAGCCCATGACAATCCTTTCCGGAACCGCCAATCGTCAGCCGTTGTGGCAGCGGAGGCATTGATGCTGCCGGAATAAGCACTTTTAACATCTACGCGTGTGTGATTCTCTGTACCGGTTTCATAATCAAAGCCTCTGAAGTTGCTGTTGAAGAAAGCCCATTGTCCATTGATAGACATGTTGTACCACAAGGAAGAAGTGCTGCTTGTCGTGTTTCCGTACACATCGGTCTTGACCAGATTATCGCCTACCTGCTTGCAGAAAGGAGCATCTGGCGTCTCCTGATAGGTAGCATAGATATGTGCAGTTCCGTTGACGACCTCTACATATCCTTCATCATCGGCGATGTTGTCACCTGACATGTTCTCATTATTGGAAATCTTGGTATAGTTGCAATAATCGCGCTGCAGATTTGCAGGAACTCCTCTGAAACGGTCAGTGATGGCATAATAGTCAGAAAGCTCGAAGTCGGTTACCTTGGTATCCGTATCCTCATGGTCATACACAGTAACGTACACGCGACCTACCGGCATGGCGGTGAACATGCTTGACGTGCCATTGGCAGCATCAGGATTCATGTTGGCTTTATGTGTAAGATCCGGGAAGGTAAGCATGGATTCTTGCAACTCATTACCACGTGGATTTGTCTCGCCCCCGCGATAGTAATACAGAGCCGCTCCCCATGTGTTATAATTGTATGGTTTGTAGGCCTGACCTGCACCATTGGCAGTACTTGTCAGATAGAAAGCTGTTCCTTGTCCAAGATGTGTCTTGTAGGCATCATCATCCGGGTGTGCAGAAGCAGTGGCCTCGTCAGGAAAATCGTAGGAATGGGGTTTTGTTAGACGCAGGGCAAAGGGGAGATCCTTGATGCGCTGATACCGATATCTGATGTTTGAATTGTCTCTGTTGAGATGGCGCCCGGTAGCCGGATTGCGGCGAGGCTCCACCATCTCCCAGAATACGCGGCCATGAGGTGCATGCGGATTGTCTTCGTTTCTGACTTCTTCCATATAAACCTTGTTGAAGACATCTTCACCCGTACCATATTCTCCATTGAAATTATTGCGGTGCATGTTCCGGGCAAGGTTGAACTCCTTATCCTTGTATCCCTCTCCCTTATGATTGGTGAAGTATACGTTGAATAGGCGAAGTTCGTATGGATCACCCACGAAGAACCACTGCAACTGCGTGGGATTGTTGCGCTTGAAACGATTATCAACTACATCGTATGGGTGAGTTTGTATTCCACCCTCATCGGGGTTGATTAGGGCATGATATCCGAGGGTATTACCTATGTCAAGGAAGTAATAATAGTCTGACTTGGACAGTGTTTCACCCTTAAGGTTGGTGAATGTTCCGAGTTCATCAACGACTCTGAAACTTGCAAGTTCTTCTTCTGCCAAAAATCTTGGGATATAAGGATGATCTTCATCGGGTGTCTGTACGTGAAATATGATGTTGAGAACTTGTTCTTCATCTGTGCTTTGTACAGTATAAGACCCTCCCTCGACGGAGTAAGTGCAGAAATGGCGTTTGAGCTCGTAGGGAATGTCTATTAAGTGACCGTCGGTCAGGTCGGCGTTATAGTTCTCGTCTCCGTTATGTGGCATGTAGAAATGCCCTTCTGTTCCATCTATTACGTCACCCTCCATAAACGTTCGGTCGGCAGGAGTAAAGGTGCGTGATACTACAGGCTTGCTTCCCACTGCATCACGATAGATGTTTACCGTCACAGTTTTGTATTTGTTGTCTTTCCAATGCCATGGATGAGCTATGACAGAGCGTATTTTTGAGTCTACATTGTCATATTCAAAACTCTTGTAAGTAAGGACTGGGTTGCTGGCAGAAGTGGGGTACACGTATTTGTCGTCGTCTTTCACTTTAAGACTGAAACTCCCAGGAGTAGAAGCGTCGCCCATGGCCATTTCCCAGATGTAGGTTCCTTCAGAGGTGGAGTAGCGATCGGTAAGGCGTATCTTGGTAATTGTGACATTATCGATTGTTTCGTACTTCTCAAGTTCCTCGTTCCATACTTGGCGGTAGTTGTGTACATGTACGTCAGCCGTGAGACGCTTGTTCGATGCTTCGCGATTGACTACCTCAAATCCGTAAGGATCACCTACGAAGCCCCATAACCAGCGCCCTTCACGGAATTTGGCATCCGTCCCGTCCATGTAGGTCTCGGCAATGCGTCGGAAGTCGTTACGAGGTGAGAGCATGTTAATATACAGTACAGTGTCAAGACTGGCAAAGTAACGGCGTCCATTGATGCTGGTCACGTCTTCATCGCCAGTTGTGGGGCGCTGGTTTCCGTAATTATCGATGTTCGACATACTGCCGCTTCGGCACAAGAAATTGAGCGAATTGGCTTTGCTGTGATTGAGGAAGGTGCGTTCCTGATTGCTCATTCCGGCAAGTTCAACATACTCTCCATAACCACTCCCTTCTGCAACACCTAACTGGAGCATGTACCATGCCTCTGTGGTGTTCGGATCTGCATTGAGTAGTTCATCAACAGTGTTGTAGAACTTGACAGGAGCATTCTCGTCAATGGAGTAACTGAGGTAAATGTCAATGTATATATCGGCATCCATGCTCACTTGGTCGTTCTCATAGTCCCAATAGTCCTCCTTGTTGAGCAGATTACCATCTATGTCGGTAAAGAGGTCATAGGCCTCTGAGTAATCGATGGAAGTGACGGCATGGCTATAGGTGTCATCATCATAGAGCGTGTAGGCGCAGTATTGGCGCTTCACTACGTCGGAGAGGTTCTCCTGTGTCACGGGCTGCTCCAGCCAGAAACCGAGATCGTCTTTTGATACGAAGTAATCGCGTATCGTACCGGAACTTTCGTTCTTAAGATGTACGCGGGCGTTGAAGTAGCTCTTGTGCAGGTAGTGGTATATGCGCATGCAGTCGCGGTGCGAACCGCCTTCTGTGCGCCGTGTTGACAGGTTGAGCACGGATGTGCGTCGGTCGCTGGGCTGGTTGAGGGCCATGTCGGCATTGGCGGCAAGGCGTAGGGTGAAGTGTGGCAGCGGCTCTTCCTCTCCTGTTCCTTCATATTTCACCTTGACCGTGTGGCGGGTGTCAAGAATACGCCATGTGTCATACTCACTGGTGCCGGCGTCGACCATGCGGACGGGGTTGGTTCCCCAGTTGTTTTCACGTGTGGCATTGTCAGCGGCAAGCACCATGCCGTTGCCGGCTTTCTTGTTGTAGAGGCGGATAAAGTAGGGATTCCCCTCAAACTTCCACAGGTAGTTGGCGGGTTTTTTAGTGGCATCAATCTGGTCAGACATGGTGGTGCTGGCCTGCTCAAAAGTCTTTTCGCTGAGGGTGGCGTGATTGATGCGGATGTCTTGCCCCCACAGGCGCTGGTTGGCAGCCGTCTGGTCGGCTGAGGCAAGCGGCCAGCGGAGCAGGTCGGAGAAGTTGTCGTTCTGATTCATGTCCTCAACTGTCCAACCATAGGCGAGGGCATCTTGCTGGTGCGCTACAAAGTACCACGACACTTTGTCGCCCGGGTTGCTGAAGGCAATGGGGTAGTCCTCGGTAAGGGTGTAACCGATGTATATGTGGGTAATCGACTCCTCAATGGGCACTGTGGGGTCATGGCTCGGAGCAGCGGCTACGATGTTTTGCGCGGCAAGTGTTTCCGTGCCGTTTTGGTTGGCTTGAAGGTCGGCAAGGGTGGTGTAGTAGTAGTATTTGAGTCCGGGGAGGAAGAGGGTGTCAGGCACCTCGGTGATGACCTCTCCGGCTTTGTAGCGACGCTGCAGGTCGAAGTAGTCGGCTTCGAGCACCTTGGTGGCTGCTGCATGCCCCTTGGTCAGGTCGTAGATGTGTATGGCCACGTCTACGCGGTCGGGCACGTACTTGATGGTCATCGAGTTTCCGCTGGCAAGTGATGCAAGGGCAGTAAACCATCCTGCGGTAAACTTCTGATCGCCCCCGATGGTGGAGAACATTACGTTGAAGTTGTCGAGCCTGATGTCGTTGGCCGAGGTGCCGTTGATGCGCATCTCCCAGCGGTTGTTGGGCTTCTCATCAAGGTCTGAGAAGACCATAAAGTGCTGGTTGTAAATCCATGTGGTGTCGGCAATCTCGTCGTCATAGGCGGCAAGTTCCTTGCTTGGTCCGAGCTCGCGGTTGATGATTTTTGTGTCGTAAGCATCGCCAATGAAGGCAAACAGGCGGTTGGCATTGTAGGAAAAATCACCTGGCCAAATCTTGACGCTGTTACCATCGTTATAGTCGTTTATAAAGCCGAGGGCATTGTTATATGTTTTGCCGCCAGTCGTCTCATCTCTTACGGTCCAGAACATGGCGTGGTCGTAGGGATGGAACTCTGTGGTAAACCAGTAGGCGTGGTCGTAGTCGGTGCTGAAGACGTTGTACTCAAAGCCGTTTGCGTCCGTGAAGTTGGGTGTGCTGTAGTCGACGTAGATATCGTGCTTCTTGGCCAGCACTCCGGGGTAGTGGGTGATGGGCTGGGTGAAGTCCTTGTCGGTATAGAAGGTGTACTCGGTGAAGCGGCGTATCAGCTCTTGAGGTATCTCTATCTGCTCACCTTCAGCGCCCTCGACGTTGACGGAGAATTCCCGGTGTCCAAACTTGGTGGTGAGGTGGAAGGTGTAGTAGGTTACGTTTTCGAGCTTCACTTTGTTAAACTGGAAGCCGTCTTGCTCTGCGCCGTTGCTTCTGAAGTAGAAGTTGTCGTTGTTGTTTCCTACTATGCGCATGTAGTAGAACAGGGACTGGTATTGCTGATCTGTCTGCTGTGCGCCTGGGGCTACCATCTGGAAGGCCCCGTCTTCGTCCGACTGCACGAGCGAGAAATAGCGCTGCCCCTCTACCTCAGATTCTTCCATGAGGAAAAGATTTACTCCCACATTGTTGGCAGTGAGTGCTGTCTTGGTGGCCATCACCCGGTCGGGGTATTGCTTGTTGACGAAGGTGACATAATATGGGTCGTTGCCTTCAAGCTTCCACAGGTAGTAGTCGTTGGTGGTGTAGGCACGGTTGCCGTTGCTGGTATAGAGGCGTTCTTCTACGTCTGTGCGTGAGTATATCCAGCGGTCGGCGTAGGGCATTTTCCAGATGTACCACGTGCCGCCCTGCAGGTCGATGGGGCTGGCGTCGTTGTCGTAGGTGTAGCGGACGTAGATGTCGCTGTGCCCTGTGGTTGAGCTGATGGGGTTGGTCTTCGCACGGGCGTCGGCAAGCGTGGCGTAGTAGGTGTAGTCAGCGTCTTGGATAAGTGGCGAGCGTATGGCGGTGGGCAGGTGAAGCACATCGTCTACAACGGGCTCGGAATAGGACAGCGCTTCCTCACCTTCGTCGTTGCGGATGATGTGATACAAGCGGTAGGGCGTAAACTGCATCTGTATCAAGTCGTGCCCATGTTGCCGGTTGATGTCGGCATCAAGGTACATGTAATTGTTGCCAGTCGTTGAGTTGATGTAGTAGAAGTCGCCTGTGCTGGCGTTATAGTCTTCGGGGTTGAAGTTGCCCATCAGCTGGTAGCCGGTGCTTCCTTCTGCCTGCGTGACGGTAAAGGTCTGGATGTAGGTAACGGCATTGGCGTCGCGTCCTCTGAGCTCAGTGTTATAGCCGCGGGTGCGGTTGATTTTCGATGCGTACTTGTCGGGGAACATACTGCTGTAGAGCACGAGGCGGTAGGGGTCTGTGCCCTGTATCTTCCACTGCGAGTTGGGCTCGTGGTTGCGATAGGTGTTGACCGGATCGTAGGTGGCGATATGGTCTTGTCCGTCGTTGCCGCTGATGTGTACGATGCGTTGGTTGCTCATCTCAACCCACACGTACCACGTGCCGCCAAGGATGTCGATAGGGCTGCTGTCGCTGTCATAGCTGTAGCGCACGTAGATGTCGCTGTGGCCGTGTGCTGTGCTCAGGGCGTTGGTGCGGCTTTGAGCGTCGGCAAGGGTGGCGTAATACTCCCAGCTGCTTGCCAGCGGACTCTTGACCTTCTGTGGCACGCTGAGCTCGTCGCGTGGAGCAACGGCATAGTGCAGCACCTCATCGCCGTTGAGGTCAACGATGTGGTAGTCCTGATAGGCTTCGAAGGTTATCTGCAGGGCCTCGTGTCCATGCTGGTATAGAGCGCGGCCTGACAGGGTCGACGTGCTGTTGGGTGTTCCGCCAGTGGCAATGCCCGAGCGGAGGTAGATGAAGTCACCATCGGTGGCGTCGGTCGAGTTGATGTTGCCTGTGGCCATGAGCTGATAGGTGTCAGCTCCTTCGGCTTGGGTGATGATGAAGTGCTGTACAAGCTCGGTAGCAGGGTTGGCGTCGAGGGCTTGTATCGGCACCCCTTCGTTGTCGTGGGGCTTGCGGTTGATCTTGGTGAGGTATGTGCCAGGCACGTGGCGGTTTTCGACCACGATGTTGTAGGGGTCGTTTCCCGTCATTTTCCACAGCGAACGGCTGTGGCGGCGCTGGGTGTCGGTGGCGTTGCCATAGAGGGCTGATTGCGTGTTGGACGATGCGTAGAGGGTGCGCGTTTCGTAGAACGAGATGCTGTACCATGTGTTGCCTTCGAGGTCGACGGTGCTGCTTGCGTTGTCATAGCTGTAGCGCACGTAGATGTCGTTATGGCCCGTTTCGGTGTCGATTTCGTTGGTGCCGGCGATGGCATCGGCAAGGGTGGCGTAGTAGCGGTAGGAGCTGACAAGCGGGCTCTTGATGCGCTGCGGAACGTTCAGCACGCCGCTCGGGATGTTGAAGTCGTAGGCGGCCTCCTTGCCGTTGTTGTCGATGATGTGATACTTTACCCGCGATGCCAGCGTCCATCGGGCGTTGGGGTTGATAAGGTCAGCGTTGTCGCGGTCTTCGAGCCTGAGTGCGCGCAGCTTGTACGGGCCGGCATTGCTGCTGAAGTCAATGTCGTGGTCGTAGGTGAGATAAGACTCGTTGGTCTGCCACGGGAAGTCTTTTTTTGTGCCGTTGCCTACGGAGTTGAAGTAAATACCGAGGTCTTTGTGCCCAAGGTGGCGGAGCTTGAGCTGATGGCGGTTGTTGGCGGGGGCTGTCTGCCACTGCGGATAGGTCTGCGTGTTTTGCAGCTGGTCGGTGGTGTACTTGTCGTTTGAGAGCGACAGGTAGTAGTCGCCGCTCTTGATGTGGGCGTTCTCTCCGTCGACTTCAATCGATAGGATTTTTGGGGTCTCAATTTCGCCTGAGGTCGGGGTGGTGGCCTTAACCCAGTAGCTGTCATTGCCAGTGAGGCGGATATAGTCTCCTCGCTCGCTGCTGATGATGTAGTAGCCTTGAGGCACAGGGTTGTAGGCCTCGTCGAGGAAGGTACGGCGGGCGGTGAGCAGGTTGTCCCAGGCTGTCTGTATCTCTGCCAGTTGAGATGCATCGGGGGTGGCGTCACCTATGGTGCCGTGCAGGGTGGTGTAGGTGGAAAGCGAGGTGGTGTAGACGCTTTGCAGGGCGTCGATGTAGGATTGGGATTTGACCTGATAGTATTCGGTGCCGATTTCGGCCGTGCTGATGAGTTCGTCCACCTCGTCAAGGGCTTGCTTGAGGTAGTTGAGCGGTTCCCAAGGGATGAGCACCCACTGGTAGATGGTGGCGATGGTCGAGTTGTAGGCCACCGACATGCCGTCGATGGTACCACGGTTGGAGGTGATGCCTTTGGTAGTGTTTCCGTCAACGGAGATGCGTATGTTCTTGGTGTTGGGCACATCGTAGACCAGCGGCAGGGGGCGGGTGAAGGTGGGAAGTGTCTCGTCCGTCTGGGTGATGAAAGTCATGTCCCAATCGTTTGAAGCGCGGGTGATGTATTTGTATCCGTCGCTCTCGTGGGTGTAGATGTAGTACTTGTTGTCGGCTGAATGCTTGAAGTAGAACACCTGGCTCAGGTCGGTGAAGTCGGCAGTGCGCAGACTGATGTTGGAGGTTCGGTAGTCGGGCTTGCGCGTGGACAGGTTCAGTCCGCGCGACATGGTGAAGCGAATCCAGTAGGGCTTGCCCTCTTCTATCTGGTCGACCTGCACCTGTGCCACAGCTCCGATTGTGCTGAACACCGCGAGGCACAGCAGGAGTCTTGTGCGCATGCTGTGCAGCAGTGTGGCGAGCCGTGTGTGGCGCAGTACTGTGGTTATTGTGGATATGGTAGTTCTTACCATTGGGGCGTTTCTATCTCTTGGTTAATCGGGTAGCCCGGAGTGATGGTGATGATGTTGTTGACCTGATCGTCCGGGGTGTCGGGATGCGGATCCGGTACGGTGGGCTGTCCGACGTGTGATATGGAGTGGAGCGTCAGTTGATACCAGTGGTCGCGCACGACGCTCCACCGGCCGAAGAAGTTGTCTTTGAGGTGGGTGTCATCGCCATTCTGGTAGTAGGTCTGCTCGTAGGTTGTGGTCTGCTTTGTTGAGAATGGGGCGTATGGCTCTGTGTTCCAAGGCGTCTCTGCCGATCCGAAGTGAGCAATGTAGGAGGCGTAATACATCTTGTTGCCATACTGGTAACTGTCAGGAGAGATAATCTCTGTCAGTTTGGTGATTTCGTTATTGAGTTCGGCGGTCTCTATTGAGGAGTACAGCGGAGCGGAAGTGTCAAATGTATAGATGAGTTGTCCTGTTGTGCCGTCGGTCGTGATGAGGCAGGTCGACATCACGTCGCTGCCGTCGAGGTCGGACAGGGCCACGAGGTCGGGATACAGGCTTGCCTGGTCGTCAAACCAGTCGGCCAGTGCTTTCTTGAACAGGGTCTGCGAGGTGTAGATGTTGTTCATTCCGGTTACGCTGGCGACGTAGTAGCCTGACATGACGTTGTCGTCCTTGTCAAGCAGTTGGACGGAGAGGACCACTCGTGTGGTGTTATAGCGCGTGAGGCATCGTTCCGAGAAGGTGTTCTCGGCCAGATACAGACTGTTTCCGGCCGGGGTCAGCATGTAGGTGACATCGTCGGCATTGCACGGACCTGACAGGTAGTCGTAGTTGGCGGCGGTGGAGGTGTCCCATGCGTCGGTTCCTGTTGTCCCGCTGTGGTCGCCGGTGTAGTTGTCATAGTTGATGTCAATGGCATATTGGGAGCGGTAAAGTCCGTTGACCGGCATGCTGTATACAAACCGGTAGCCGGTGTGGGCCGACGGGGTGGAGATTCTGCCCCAGTCGGGGCTGATGTGGCGCGTGAGGTAGAATCCGAGGTTGTAGTTGTCGATGGTCCAGCGGGCTTCTCCGAGTGATGCTATGTCATCGTCTTTGCCGTTGATGTATATGTCTTTCAGCGGATTGCTTCCAAGTTTAAGGGTCACTTTGGCGGCTGCGCGTTCGATGATGATGGAGGTTATCTCGTCAAGCGTGGCATTGGCTGCTGCGGAGTTGCTGAAGAAGATGGCTTTGACAGGGGTTAATGACGTGGCGCGTGCGCCGTCTTCTCCTCCGGGCTTGCTGAGCATGGGGGCATTGGTCATCAGGAAACCGTCTGTCGGATTGCCATAGTCGGAGCAAATCATGCTGCTGAAGTCTTCAAAGGTCGTTCCGGCGGGTATTTCCTTCCCGTCTTTGTCGTAGAGACGGTTTTGGCTGGTGCTGAACTGCCGGTTGGCGTTGAGAATCACAAACAGCCGCATCTGGCTCATGCGCAGTGTCTCAACGGTTTTGCGACTTATGGCTACGACGTACGAGGCGCGTCCGGTGTGCTGTGTGTCAAACTCCCATTCTGACAGTTTCGGGATGTGGAATGAATACAGCAGGGTGGCGCCGGCGTCTTCGTCGGGACTCAAATCGTCTGTCTTGAAAACGACGAGGGTCGCGTCTTTGAAGGCATATTCGTCTCCACTTCCGGCATCGGTCTCACCGGTCAGGCCTGACCGGGTGGATGCGTTTCTGGCAGGGATGTCGAACCGGAAGCGCAGGAAGACCGAGTCGCCAAGGGTCTGTTCGCCTATGGTGTGGTTGTCTGTGGCCTTATCCGGTGAATATGGCTTTCCGGCATCATTGCATGCTGCGAGCGCAATGAGTGATGCCGTTGCAAACAATATGTGTGTCCATAGCCGACTCATCAACAATCAGAAATCGAGGTTTTGCTCATGGAGCATCCATGGCAGTATGACAATGTTGAGTTTCAGGTATTCCGTATCATCGTCGGGATGGTCCGGATGATCGGGCACGACGGGGTCACCGATGGTCTTTATGCCGGAGAGTTCAATCCTGTACCACGTGTCGCGCACAACGCCATAGCGCCCAAGGAAGTTGGCCTTGTCGGCCGGATTGCCGTAGAGGTCGTCGTATGTTGAGGCTTTGTCGTCATTCTTGACCAATGGCGTGCCATCGTCTCCGAAGTGCTGAATCATCACTTTGTAGTAGGCACGTCCTCCGGCGTAGTAGTAGATGTCGGTGGCTTCTTCAACCTCTGTGACGATGTCTGCAACGATGCTCGGGGTCAGGTCTTCGCCCGAGAGTGCGA
Source organism: Paludibacteraceae bacterium (assembly GCA_017470795.1). Classification (GTDB taxonomy): domain Bacteria; phylum Bacteroidota; class Bacteroidia; order Bacteroidales; family Paludibacteraceae; genus RGIG4928. The sequence goes on along the minus strand of JAFUXZ010000079.1, from coordinate 12,280 downwards.
AAGACACTTCGCCGGCAGGGATGACGGTCAGCCCGTCTCCCTTGGTCATTGTGCCGTCGGCAGGCAGCAGACTGACGGCTACATCGGCCGCTGCGTGCGTGGTGCGCCATGCCTTCATGGCAGCCGTCTTTTCAGCGAGGTCCAGCAGGCGGGTCTTGAGCACGTCGGCCGTGTACAGCGTGGTGCGTCCGGTGAGAGAGAGCATGTAGAAGTCAGCACCTCCGTTGAATGCAACACTTATCACAACGCCGGTGGTGTTGCCCTGAATCATGCTTGACTCATCGATGGTGTTCTCCATCGTGTAGTCGACATCGGCAAGCCCGTTGGGCAGGACCTCCGTGGTTGCGCCGTAGTGCCTGACAAGCCCGCTGTTGCCCGTGTAGTTGTAGTCAACAGCCCAGAAGGTGCGGTAGCAGTCGGCAGACTCTTGCAGCGGATTGTAGTCGATGAAGCGGTATTTGTCAACCACACCGCTCATCGAACTGCTGAGCGTGAGGTCGGCAGACAGGTGACGCGCCATGTAGCAGACCGTGTTCTCGTTTTCAATGTCCCATCGGATAGAGGCCGGGTCGAAGGTTGTCCCGTCGTCGGTCTTGGCCGCGAATCCGGCGCTTGTGGCAAGTTGTACTTTGGCCGCAGCACGCTCGACGAAGATTTCCGTCGCAGGGTTGGCGTCGGCTTCACTGATGGTGGGGTAGAGCCTCGAGGTGACCACCTCGGTGAGCGTGTGGAGTTGATAGCCGGTCGGGTCGGAATCGCCGCCGCGGATGTCAGAGAGAGGCGCAGATGTCATAATCAGGCCATCGGTCAGACTGCCGATTGTGCGGAGTGACAGGTCAGACAGCGTGCCGAAGATGATGCCGCCCGGAGCATATTCCTGCGTGTTGATGACGATGTGCCCGTTGCCGAGAGCATTCACAACCCCCATGCTGTTGGTGAGTGCGAAAACCTCAAGCCGGTCGTGCCCGTCGGGAAGTCTCATGTCTGCAGGATTGAGTTCGACAAGATAACTGTGTGTCTGCGTAATTTCATCGCTCACCGGAACGCCGCTTTCCGCTTGGCTTTCGGCCGTGACGGCATATAAGAACAGTGCATCACGCTCGGAGTCTGTGCTCTTGCGCGTGAAGAAAATCAGGGTTGCGTCATGAATTGCGCGTTCTTCAGCCAAACCATGATCATAAAAGCCGCCGGCACGCGTGCTGCTCATCTGATTGTCTGAGGTCCTGTTGAGCGTAAAATGCATGAATATCCGTTCGGCAGAATCGAATCGGCGTTGCAGCATGGAGTCAGACAAGGTTTCATCAGAACATCCGACAAGCAGACATCCGGCAAGTGCAAGAATGAATATGTGTAAGAAAAATTTCAATATCTGTCCGTTAGGCAGGCGGACATCCGTCTACAACACTTCATATTGTATGCGTTTGGCCCAGCCGAGAATCGAGATAGAGAGTTCGACGTACGCAATGCGCTGTTCGGCACCCGTCCCGATGAGAATCATCTCAAGATTATAACGGCTCTCCCGATCAAGAAATTCCTGCTCGGAGTAGCGCGTTAACTCGGGGTGTGTACGTCCCTGACTGAGCAGGTGGGTGAGATTGAACTCGCCAACGACATGGTCAGACGGGATGTGGCGGATACGCATGATGGCATTCTTGGTGGCATCAGCACTGTATATCAGACGCGACAGACTAAAGTCGTAGTGAGCGGCCTGTTCGGCAATAACTCCTTCGGCCTTCCTCTTGACGGGTGATCCGACAGCAGTCGCCCTCGTGGTCCATTGAGCGTACGGGATGTACAGCAATGTGTCCGTATCCGTCACGCTGTTGTCCCATGCGATATGTCCGTTCTGATCGGTGATGGTGATCTCGAAATCGGTGTTGCTCAATGTGCTTCTGACATCTTCGTGCGTCGACCGGAGTGAGACGTGTACATCCTTCGAGTCTCTGATGAGCCCGATGGTGGCAAAGGTCGGACGGTCTTCTTTTACCTCAATGAAATCGTCGGAAAGGATCTGCCGGCCGGTGGTAAGCGCCGTATCAGGCACCGCATACTGTTTGAGCGAACCGTGCCACAGCGTGTCCAGCGGAGTACCGTGGTTGGGCACTAGTTTGTAGTTGCTCCCTGTGGTGTCTTGCCGGTCAAGGGTGACACTCAGATCGGTGTATGTACTCGGAGTAACGAAGTCACGTCTGAATTTCGCCCCGCTTTGGTTCAGCAGATCCCCGTATGGGCTCTGCTGAGCCAAGGCAAGAAGGCGATAACGACCCGGAGAGAGTTGTATATGCATCTGATAACGAATGTCATCCTGGGTGTAAAGCGTCCGAATAGGCTGACCTGCAGCCGGACGCTTCAACTCCTCGACGCGCACAAGTCTGTCCTGCTCATCGAAGACGTAGACCGTCACTGCCCCTACCTGATCACGAAACATATCGGCTCTGTCGATGTTGTAGTTGTAGACAAAACTGACATAAAGTCCCATGGGGCATTCGCTCCGGTCGTCCTTCATCAGACTGCAGGATGCCATGACGGCTGCTATGAGCGCAACGGCTATTCCTTTTGACGAGATTCGTCTCATTAGCATGTGTAATACTTGAATCTTTGTTGTTTAGAGTGTCACGGTCTGCGTGCGCTTAGCCCACGGCAGGATGTGAATCTCGACGCTCAGGTAGTTCTCAACCTCGTCATCAGGTGTGCCGTCGGGCGTGAGAGGTACGGGCTTGCCAATCTTGCGTGCCCCGTTGACAGTGATGTCATACCAGTTGTTGCGTACGATTCCGTAACGTCCAAGATAGTTGGCCTCGTTGGCCGGGCTGCCGTAGGCACTGGCTACGGTGTTCTCGGTATGCAGGAAGCGGTTCCAAGGAGTCTCGCAACCGTTTTCTGCACCATCGGCAGCGGCTACACCTCCTGCACCGAAGTGCTTGATGCGGGCAGCGTAATATGCGCGGCCGCCGGCGTAGTAGTAGATGGTAAGCTTGTTGATTTCCGTCTTGATGGCTGCAAAGTCGATGGCTGAGGCAGCAGGATCAGTGCTGGAAAGTTCGCTGACGGTGGCTGTGCCGGTGGCATCTGGAGTCAGGGTCAGCGTGATGTTGTCGATATTCGTGGGTGCAGCAGTCAAATATGCTTTCAAGTCGTCGTCCGTGCTCATGTACGTAGCCAGCAGATAGTACTTGATGCTCGTATTGCCGGATACCGTGGGCGCTTGTAAGATCTTGTTGTCGCCATAGGACGGGATGATATAGAAATCGGTGGCGCTGTTGAAGGTCATGGAGCAACTGATATAAGTGGTGTTGCGGAATGACTGATGCTCTGTGTCAAACGTGTTCTCCGGTACGTAGGTGGTAACAGCAGATGCCAACGAGGGAGTAACAGTGGCGTTGAGCAGGACACGAGCCGTGGTTGTTGCGTTGTTCTCTACATCATAGTTCGGGTCAATGCCCCAGTAGGTGCGATATACATCCTGGTCGGTAGACAGAACGGTTGTTCCAAGCGGAGCATTGCTTACGAAGCGGTATTTTGAGTTTGTTGGAGCGGTACCTTGCGTACCGTCAGTTGTCAGACTCAGCCAATTGTTGGAAGGATTGATCCACTTGCGGGTGTTATAATAGGTCTGGTTGACATTGCCGACAGCCCACAAGAACGAACCGGCATCAATGTCCACGCCGTCAGTCGTCTTGCTTCCCAAAGTGGCAGTAACGGTGACCTTGGCTGCTGCACGCTCAACATCTTCATGACCTGCAGGGTTTGCCTCTGCCAGAGCAGCAGTGGGATAGATCTTTTGAGCATCAAGTTCAGCCAGCGTACTGATTTGTGCACCGGTAGGATTGGCACTTCCGCCCTGTTTGTCTGACAGTACGGTATTGGTCATCACGAATGCATCTTTGGCTGCATTGTGGATAGTAGCAAGTTCTACATAGCGGAACTGAGCGAAAGTCGTAGAAGTAGTCACACTGAGTTTGCTGAGTGTCTCGGTGCTTCCGTCTCCCTTCGTAACGGTGTTGCCTTCACCAAAGGTAAAGGAGCTGTGTGTGGTGGCATCGTAGTCGGTGACAATGCCGGCAGCGTTCAGGATTACGTAGGCGTAGAGATTGTCCTTCGTGATGAGGTTCGGAATAATTTGTGTGGCTTTGTTTGATTCGGTGGTAATCTGTGTCGAACCGTGCAGAGCACTAAAGTCGGTGGTCAGTTTGTAGATACCGCAGAACGTGGCAGCATCTTCGTTGGGTTCACTGGCAGATTTCTGGAAGAGAATCAGGTAGGAGTTGTTGTCATCAACCTGATATTCTTCAGGGTCACCATCATTAAAGTCGTCATTGACGCGCGTACCGGCTGATGCTATAGTCGGCATGGAAATGGACACACCAACGTAACCATCACCATTAGCGAGAGGATTTGAATGGTCCTGTCTGGGCTCATTCGTGTCCGAACAGCTTGCCAACATTCCGAGGGCAAGTGCCGTGAAGATAAAAATCTTTGTCTTCATGTTTTTTGTTGTTTTGTTTGTGATTAAAAGTTTGTTATTTATTGTGTTTCAATTCGTGATTGTCCTGAACGCGCTTCAGCACGGGGGCCAGTGCGTCTAAGTTCGCGCGTGCCTGTTCGGTGTCTGAAGCCTTGAAGTGATTGACCGCTGCTTCGTAGTCGCCGTCGATAATGGCAAGCACTCCCCGGGCGTTTTCTGCTTCCGGCGAGTTGCCCGCTTTGGTTAGGTAGCGTCTGGCCGTTTCGGAATCGCGACGCTTAAGGGCTATGTTGGCAACATTCAGGCAGGCGACTTCGTCATCAGGGTATAGGCGTGCTGCCACATCGTATATTTCATTGAACTCATCAGACCCTTCTTCGTAAGTCTCAGCAATCTGATAGAGCTTGCCCAATGAGAGCAGGGCCGGCTGTGTGCGGAAGACCTCTTTGGCTTCTTCGATGCTCATGGGACGTATGCTGTAGTCAATCTCATAATCAGAGTGACGCAGATACGGGTAGACATCATGCAGTAGTTGGGCATACTCGTCGGGATAGCGGCTTCTCATCTGAGCATCACGTGCATCCGGGTCCTGATTGCTGTTGGCTATGTTGCGCAACTCCTCACGGTGGGCAATCTTTCCTGTGTCGAGCCACAATCGAAGTCCATCCCAATCTTCAGGTGTCGAACGGACAGTGATGAGCGTGGGGTCGAAGTCATAGAGCCTCGTCACGTAGTTTTTGAGTGACTGTGCACGCCCGCGGGCGAGGTCGGTGTTGTGACTGTATGTACCTTCTGGTGAGGCATATCCGTGGATGCGGATGGCCACAATCTGTGCCATCTTGTTTTGGCGGACAGTGTCAATGCTGCTCGTGATTTTATGCAGTTCTGTCGGATTGTTGTGATAGTCGGCATAGATTTCTGTCCGGTCCAGAGGGAAGTCAAGATAAGACCGGCCCTTGATGGAGAGTATCGGATCTTCTGTCCCTTTGGGCTGTACAAATGCATATTGGCACAACGACAGAGGATCGTAGTTGTCAAGAATTGTGTATTGCTCACCCTCATGGCGACCACCGATTTCTCTGCCGCATCCGCAGGTGTCCTCCATGATGGTTAACGTGCTTCCCTGCATCCAGTCAGCATACGCTGTGGTCTCCATGTATTCAAATGATTGATGCGTATTGTTGTTGCGCATAAGTTCGTGCGCTCCAGGATAGCGCTTGTCTTTCTTCTTGCGCTCATAGACGTAGTGCTGACGCCGTCCGGTAAGCATAACGGCAGGAAGTCGCAGTTCATTGCCATCTTCGTCGCTGATGACAGGCTGGTACACTTTCATGCCATTGGGACGCATGACTACATCATCGAAAATCATGCGCATACTTACCATCACCACTCCGTCATCTGTATTGACCACAGCCAAATCTTCCGGTCGCATCTGTTGTGCTGCAACGACTATCGAGGTCAGCATCATGAGGGTCAGTATCTTGAGTGTCTTCATATGCTTTCTCTTAGAATATGTATAGGAGTGAGATAACTTCTTTCGTAAGTCCGAAGTAGACCTTATGCCCGGGGTCTTCTTCAAAGCCACATTCTTTGCATTTGTATTTCGAGTAGTCAAGATAAGCACCACCTAATCCGATGGATGCTTCAATGTTCCAATGACGCCCCAGTATCCATTGATAGCCGTACGTAAGCCCGCCTCCGGCATACCAGCCTTCGTAGTGGTGGTCTTTAAGGTCGGTTAGCGTGCCGAACGGCATGAGGTAGTTGGGTAGCCTGATGCCCTCAAGATTGAACTCGCCTCCCATGGCATGTAGCCCGAAGAAATGCCCGTTGAAAGTAGAACACAGCCAGTAGCGCACTTCGGGCATGACGACCCAATGGCGTACTTTCCGGTCTTCACTGAAGGTCCACGGGTTCAGTCCGTAGAAGACCTGCATGGTCCAATGCTGTCCCATGCCAAATTCCATCCCGATATTCGGAGTCGTTGTGGCATCATATAGTAAATCTGTCTTGACTGCAACTTCTTGTGCAGCAATCTCAGCTATACCAATCCATGCAGTGATGAACCATATCAAAAGACGTGCTTTACTCATATCAAGGTACAATGCTCTTATATGCATACTTGCGCATAATGTGTTGTATGGCAAGAAATTTTGCAAAGGTAGTGTTTTTATGTTTCCGTTGGTCTATTTTGGCGTCTATGTCATGCATAAATTGCCATATTTACCGGTTTAAGAGAGCGGTTGTAGCCTTTTTTCGTGTTTGATTTTGCTTTATCGCACGATTTGTGAGGCGCATCATGTCGGAGTTGGTTTTCGTAATGGGGGTCTGTGTCGGCCAAAAGATGTGCGTATATATTACAACGGACGAGGCAGAGATACTTGATGGAGTGTCTCTGCCTCGTCCCTCTTGAAAGCGCCCTATCGGTTGATGGGGTGTGTTGTCATTGTCTCACCGGCCTCAGTCTTTATGAATGCATATTCGGACGGTATATCCGTCGAAGTCGAGGTCTTCAGCTTCTGCAAGTGTGTCAGCGAGGGTGAGACTGTTTGCCAGAACCTGAGAGCGGATGTAGTCGCTGAAGTCGTTGACGGCATCGCTGATTTCTGGCCTGCGCTCGACTTGTATGCTGATACGGTCTGTAATCTCAAGACCCGATGATTTGCGTATGTTTTGTATTCGGTTGATCAATTCGCGTGCAATGCCTTCACGACGTAATGCATCTGTCACCTCAATGTCCAGAGCGATGGTCAGGTTCCCCTCGTTGGCTACCAGCCATCCGGGCATGTCTTCCGTCGCGATTTCTACGTCGGACAGTGAGACTTCTACGTTGCCTGACGGGAGGGTGAGGATGTATTTGTCTTCGTTTTCTATCCTGTTGATGTCGTCTTGAGTAAAGGCGTTGATGGCAGATGCAATCTCTTTCATCTGCTTGCCATACTTCTTGCCCAGGGTCTTGAAGTTGGGTTTGATGCGCTTGACAAGTTTGATGTCAGAGTCCTCGGCCGTCACGATGTGCAGTTCTTTGACATTGACCTCGTTCTGTATCAGTTGGCTGACGTATTGCAACTGCTCAAGGGTTTTCTTGTCGGGAGCGGGAATGACGGCTCTTTGCAGTGGCTGGCGTACTTTCTTGTCAGCCTTGCGCCGCAAAGCCAATATCATCGAGCTGCTTTGTTGTGCCAGTTGCATACATTGCTCCAGATGATGGTCAATCAGTTGTTCCTCAACGGCAGGGAAGGCGGCCAGATGGACGGAGTCGCATTCACCGCCAAGGTCTTTGTAGAGTTGGTCGGCATAGAATGGTGATATGGGAGCCATGAGCCGTGCTACAGTCATCAGGCAAGTATACAGGGTCTGATAGGCGGCCAGTTTGTCTTGCGTCATCTCTCCTCCCCAGAAGCGCTTGCGGTTCAAGCGGACATACCAGTTGCTCAGATTCTCGCAGACAAAGTCTTGAATGGCCCGTCCTGCGCGTGTGGGTTCGTAGTCGTCTAACTGCGTAGTGACTTCCTTGACCAGTGAGTTGAGGAGCGAAAGGATCCATCTGTCAATCTCGGGACGTTCGTTGAACGGCACGGCCGGCTCTGTACCACAGAAGTTGTCAACATTGGCGTAGAGTGCGAAGAAGCTATAGGTGTTGTACAGTGTTCCGAAGAACTTGCGGCTGACTTCTGCCACGCCGTCCTGGTCGAATTTCAGATTGTCCCAAGGCGATGAGTTTGTCATCATATACCAGCGGAGCGGGTCGGAGCCAAACTGCTCGATGGCTCCAAAGGGATCGACGGCGTTGCCCAGTCGCTTGGACATTTTGCTGCCGTTTTTGTCAAGTACCAGACCGTTCGATATTACGTTGCGGAAGGCAACATGCCCTTCAATCATCGTGTGGATGGCATGCAGCGTGTAGAACCATCCGCGTGTCTGGTCAACACCTTCTGAGATGAAGTCTGCCGTGTAGGGTTCGGCCTTGCTGGTGTCAGACGTCTCAAATGGATAGTGGACCTGTGCATAGGGCATTGCTCCGCTGTCAAACCATACGTCTATCAAATCCAACTCACGCTTCATCGGTTTGCCACTCGGCGAGACGAGTGTAATATGATCGACAAACGGTCTGTGCAGGTCAATGTTTTCGGGTGCATAGTTTTCTTTTGAGTAGTCGCCTACGCGGAAGTTTTTATAGGGGTTTTCTGACATGTATCCGGCCTTTATTGATTTGTCAATCTCAATCATTAACTCTTCGATTGAGCCAATACAGATTTCCTCTTTCCCATCTTCCGTGCGCCATATCGGCAACGGTGTTCCCCAGTAGCGCGATCGACTGAGGTTCCAGTCGTTCAGGTTATTGAGCCATTGACCAAAACGCCCTGTGCCTGTTGATTCGGGTTTCCAATGAATGGTCTTGTTGAGCGCAATCATCTCGTCGCGACATGCTGTGGCACGGATGAACCACGAGTCGAGCGGATAGTACAGGACGGGTTTGTCTGTTCGCCAGCAGTGCGGATAGTTGTGTACATGTTTCTCAATCTTTACGACCGTTCCGTCCTGTTTCATCTGCATGCAGAGGCGGATGTCGAGGTTCTCGGCCTTCTGGGCTGCCTGTTCGTCATACCGGCCGTTGATGGTGAACTGCGGGTCATAGGCGTTCTTCACCCATTGGCCGGCATACTGCCCATATAGTTCTTTGTTGACACAAATGTCGACGAATGCAGGATTCAGTTCTTCCAGCGTCCAGTATTTACCTGTAAGGTCAACCATCGGGCGCGTTTCGTCTTTCCTGTTGATCATAAAGAGCGAAGGAATGCCGGCAGCACGTGCGACTTGCTGGTCATCAGCACCAAAGGTCGGGGCGATGTGTACGATGCCCGTACCGTCTTCCGTGGTCACGTAGTCGCCCGGTATTACGCGGAAAGCATCTGCCGACCGGTCGATGATGCTCCCTTGCTTTACTTCGCAGGGTTTCACCCATGGGAATAGTTGGCGGTAATGCAGCCCGACGAGGTCAGCACCCTTAAATTCGGCCACCTGTTTCCACGGCAGCAGTTTGTCGCCCGGCTTGTAGCCTTCGAGTGTCAGGTCCGAGCCTTCGCGGACTTCAGCATCGCTGTTGAAGTAGGCCGAGACGCGGGCTTTAGCCATGATGTAGGTCAGTGGCTGTGCGGTGTATGGGTTGTATGTTTCTATCAGGACGTAGTCAATCTTCGGACCGACGCAGAGCGCAGTGTTCGAAGGCAGGGTCCATGGGGTGGTTGTCCATGCAATGGCATACAGGTGAGCAAAAGCCTTGTCCAGTCTGCTCATCACCGACTGGAGCACAGGGTGCTCGTCTGCAATGATCTCAAACTGTGCAGTACAGGTAGTGTCCTTCACGTCGCGGTAGCATCCCGGCTGGTTCAGTTCGTGGCTCGAAAGTCCTGTTCCTGCGGCCGGCGAGTAGGGCTGGATGGTGTAGCCTTTGTAGAGCAGTCCCTTGTTGTATAACTGTTTGAGCAGATACCACAGTGTCTCTATATATTTATTGTCATAGGTGATATACGGGTTCTCAAGGTCTACCCAGTAGCCCATCTTCTCGGTCAGTGCTGTCCATTCTTTGGTATACTTCATCACTTCGTGGCGGCAGGCTTCGTTGTATTCTGTCACCGAGATTTTCTTGCCGATATCCTCTTTGGTGATGCCGAGCATTTTTTCAACGCCGAGCTCCACCGGCAGGCCGTGTGTGTCCCATCCGGCTTTGCGCTTCACCTGGTATCCCTGCATCGTCTTATAGCGGCAGAAGGTGTCTTTAATCGTTCGGGCCATTACGTGATGAATGCCCGGCATGCCGTTTGCCGATGGGGGGCCTTCAAAGAAGATGAAACTCGGTGCTCCCTCGCGTTCTGAGATGCTCCGGTGGAAGAGATCCTGTTCTTCCCATTGTTTGAGGACTTGTTTGTTGACTTCCGACAGGTTCAGGCCGGTGTATTCCTTAAACTTCTTCATTGTTTTTCTGATTGATTTCCAACCTGCAAAGGTAGCATTTCTTGACGAGCCTCACAAGCGGGCAGGCTGCGTGCGGGCGAGATGGTCCCGTCCTGTCCGTGTCCTGATTTTATCCTTGCAGCTGTCCTATTGGCGGGCCACCTTGCGCAGCTGGCGGTAGACGCGCGACGAGTAGTGAAAACGGACGCATGCCCATGCTGTCGGCAGGCAGCAGCAGGCTGTGACGATGGCGGCCGGAAGGCCTCCGGCAAGGGCTCCCACGACGATGGCTGTCAGACCGTTCAGGCTGCCGACTGTTGTTCCGAGCCCGATTTTGAACGAGGCACGCAGTACATCGGTTCGGACGTGCTGCAGTGTCAGCCTGACAATCAGCCATGTGGGCAGAAACAGCAGCAGCCCGATTAGGGCAGGTATGGCCAGCAGGAGAAGCCGCATGAAGCGGTTTGTCATCTGTTGCCGTGTCTGCGGCAGTGTGGGGAGCGATTCGTCGAGTGCTTTTGCACGAAGCAGTTCAAGCCATTGTTGTACACGGCTGCTGTCGGCCGGCGTATCAGCCACCTTACGCAGCATGTCCAGCACGCGGTAGTATGGGCGTTGTTCGCGGTCAGGAAGCATGGATTCTGTCATCCGACAGGCTGCGTCGCGCATGGCGTAGTCGTCAGACGGAACATCGAGCATCAGCGGGCGGACAGCATCGTGTGCCTGCTGGCAGAGTAGTGTATAGGCTTTTTGCGGATTGTCCTGATAGACGGCCTTCAGGTTCTGCAGTCCGAACGGCTTTCCGAAGCTGAGGCACAGGCGGCTCTGTGCTTGCTCATAGTTGGAGTAGTGCAGGCCGACGGGAACAATCTGAAGCCCTAACTGAAAGTCACAGGCTTCTTCGGCCATGAGGGCGATGCGGGCAAATCCCTTTTTGAAATTATTGAGTTGATGCGTAGCATGCGCGACTGCCTCGGGGAAGATACCGATTACTCCGCCTTGTGTCAGGATGTGGGCGGCATGTTGGAAGACGGCCTGATTCTTGTTCACGCTGCCCACCCCTGTATCGCGTACGCGGTAGGCGGGCATGATGCGTAGCAGTTTGAGCATGCGGGCGGTGAAGGCGTTGCTGAAGATGTCGGCGCGCGCGATGAAGACCGGCCGCCGGCTGCGGTCGTTTTGTGCAAAGAGCATCGCCATGGCGTCGTTCAGCCCGTTCTGATGGTTGCACACCATGATGTACGGAACTCCGGCAGGCGGCAGCTGCCCGCGTCCGCGGATGTCAAACTGGCGATAGTAGATTCTGTTGTGTATCAGCCTGAACAGCGGATAGCACAATTCGTAAAGAGGATGTCGTCTTTCGACGTGCGAAATCAGGTCCATCTTCTTCAGTAGCCCATGTCAGTGTGCGGGAGCTGACTCATCAGTTGCCCATGTCAGAGAGGAACTTGATGCGCACCAGCCGGATCTCATCTTCCGTGAAGTCGTCTTCGCCGAGTTCTTCAAGGGCATCGCTCACTTTGTCGGTCTCGGCGGTCTTGAAGTATTCGAAGATCTCTTCGGCCTTGTCGGGATCGATAATTTCTTCGATGAAATAGTCGTTGTTGAGTTTGGTGCCGGAGTAGACGATGCTCTCAATCTCGGTTAGCAGTTCGTCCATGTCCATGCCTTTTGAGATGGCGAGGTCGTCCAGATCGACTCTGCGGTCGATGGCTTGGATGATGGATACTTTCTGCTGCGACTTCTTGGCTACGGTCTTAATCCGGATGTCTTCCGTGCGGATGATGTCGTTGTCGTGTACGTGATTTTTAATCACGTATATGAACTCATCGCCATACCGCTTGGCCTTGCTGGCGTTGA
>JAFUXZ010000078.1 GCA_017470795.1 Paludibacteraceae bacterium | reverse complement strand
GTCAGCAAAGACCTTCTCTATCAGAAAGTCCTGGCGAATACGCGCTGTATCGTAGGTCTTCGCATCCACCGGATTTGACGCATAGCGAATCTCGTAGTTTGTTTTCATTGTTGTATGGATGTATTGTTTGTTTGTGCTTGCAAATATAACCAAAAAAAATGACCCGCAAGGTTTTTTGAAAAGATTGGCTAACCAAATTTTTGTTCTCGCCGTGCGAGTTCCGCATCATTGCCTCCCACAGCGCGTTGCAACACACTGAATGACGGACGTTTACAGCCGACAGACAGCCTCCGTCCGTCAGCCGCCGGTGGGCATCTGGATGCCGGCGACACGGGCCGGCACGGCATCAGCGGCCGCAGCACACAAAACAAACAGGGTCGGAAAACGTTGTTTCCCGACCCTGACGTCGTGCGCCCGCAGCGATTTGCCTTTATCATCGTTCTGCCTCGCGTCTTGTAGCGCGGCCCAGGATTGAACTGGGGACCTCATGATTATGAATCATGCGCTCTAACCAGCTGAGCTACCGCGCCAACTCATAAAGGCAAAGCCCTTTAGACTTTTGCGGCTGCAAAGGTATGTTTTTGTTTTAACATACACAAGTCCTCTGTGACTTTTATTTTCAAAACCTGCCTTACCGCCAGACGACACAGGGCCGACGAAGCAGCAACGGCGGCACAAAGAACGGTCGGCGGCTCCGCCGTCAGCGGCAGACAGGCGGCAGGCTCAGGCAGCCGTGATGCCGATGTCGGCAGAGGAGGGCACACTTCGGCGCTGCACAAAGCCGGCGGAGATGACCGGCAGTAACGTGTCATGCCCCACAGCACCGGTGGAGCCGGAGCAGCAGGAGGCTTCCTGCTGAATGCGCCTGACAGTACGGGCAGGCAGCAAGGCATGAGGCGGGATGCATCAGGCGGCTGCGGTCAGCAAGCACACGACCCTGCCGTCAAAGCCAACAGCGCAGATAAAACGGCCGGAGTGTTGCTACATAAACAGGTTTTCACGTACCTTTGCAACCTGATGAGAGGAATCATTTTTGCCATCCTTTTCGTGCTGTTGGTCATCTTTGTGGTTCTTGCCACCGAGCGGCGCGAACGACACCGGAAGACAGGCGCACAGAACCTTCCGCCCGACACACCCGCCGATGCTGCCTGCAAGAGCTGCCAACTCGTGGAGCAATGCGACAAAAAGGCGGAGCCGCAGTCGTGCAGCGAACCGACCTACTTTGACGATGAAGAACTCGATTCGTTTCGGGGGCGTGCTTCAGACAGCTACACGGAGCAGGAAGTCGCGCTGTTTCGTGAGATCATAGAGAGCATGCAGCCTGATGAGATCAGTGAGTGGCATCAGAGCCTGACGCAACGGGGCATACAACTGCCTGACGCATTGCAGCAGCACGCTGACCGGAATCCGCAGCAGGCGTGACCAGGCCGCAGCAAAGTCAGACGGCAGGCAGCACCGGCGGCAGCGGTTATCTTGACTTCGGCCGCAGTTGGCGACGGACATGCCACAGAATCAGACCTGCTGCGACGGCACTCACCGCCCCGAACCACCATGTGCCTCCCTGCCCGATTGTCTCCCACCACGACGGCTGACCGTCTGCCGAGAACGAAAGCATCGTCACCGACACCACGAAAGCATTGTTGACAAAGTGCATCATCATCGGCACCCACAGCGAACCTGTCCACAGCAGCACGTAGCCGAACAAAGCTCCGAGCAGCAAGCGCGGTATGAAGCCCATAAACTGCAGATGCATCGCGCTGAACAACACGGCAGTCACCCAGATTGCCGCCGCCGGACGCCCACGCTCTGCAAACAGTCCCTGGAGAGCTCCCCGGAAGAACAGTTCCTCACCGACAGCCGGCAGGGCTGCCAGCACGAGCAGATTCACGCACCATCCACATGCCGACAGGTCGTACTGCATCATCTGACGCAGCAGGTCGTCGGCCAGTGTCTCCTGCCTCACCATCCATGCCTCCCAGTCGGCCAGACCTGCCGGCAGATGCAGCTGTTCGTTGAACCATGCCAGCATGTTGATGCACGGCTGTGCCACGATTATCAGCACAAGCAGCCACCCTGCGACGCCCCACTGCGGCCGGCGGTCGACGTGCAGCCATGCCCGGGGCTTCGGACTCCACAGCATGCTCCCCAGCAGGGTTGGAAGGACAAACATCCCCAAGGCCTGCATCACCTGCTGCATGCGCATCGAGGGAACACTCTGCAGATCGCTGCCCGTCATCGGCACCAACAGCAGCATCATGAGTATGGAGCAAACCAGCATCAGGCCGACAAGCAGCAACGCCTTGACCAATGGGTTTGCATCAGATAACTTCCCGTATTGCATATATCGTTCTGTCAATTATTGTTTCCACCCCTGCCCCTGCTGACAGTCCACACAGTCGATGCTGTGTTTCTCCTTTTCTGCATCAAGGTCACAGTTCAGGCAACGGCTCGGCTTGGGTGCGTGATCAACGTGCCGACGCAGACCACGTGCGGGGCGTACAGCCGTCTGATTGCGGAACAGGACGGTCAGTTTGACCCCGACATTCAGCTCCGGTACATACTTGCCCTCGGCCGCCGGAGTCAGGAGCAGATGGTGCATGCGGATGGCATCAGCGTTGAACGGATAGCTGGGATTGATGCTCACGGCATCATAGCCCGTCTGCCGCACATTGTTCAGCAGTCCGTATTCGGCATACAGGGCAAAACGCAGCAGAGCCTGCCCGTTGCGGTCGTGCCGTTGGGCATAGCCCGTCACCCGATAGTCGTACGAATCAAAAATAGTCCACCCGACCTCTGCCGCCGCATAGACCTGCAACCCGACACCGAAACGTGCCTGCCGGTCTTGAATATCCTGCGTCAGCAAAGCGTGGTTGGGCAT
>JAFUXZ010000077.1 GCA_017470795.1 Paludibacteraceae bacterium | reverse complement strand
CGACTCTCAGCGTCAGGCCACGAAAGAGGCTGGCGAAATTGCAGGCCTGAACGTTCGCCGTATCGTAAACGAACCGACGGCTGCAGCCTTGGCCTATGGCTTGGATAAGTCAAACAAGGATATGAAGATTGTGGTGTTCGATTGTGGTGGAGGAACGCACGATGTGAGCATTCTTGAACTTGGTGATGGCGTGTTTGAAGTAAAGTCAACAGCCGGTGATACACACCTGGGGGGCGATGATTTTGATCAGCGCATTATAGAATGGCTTGTTCAGGAGTTTAAGAATGAGAATTCGGGCGCAGACTTATCAAAAGATCCGATGGCTCTGCAACGTCTGAAGGATGCCGCAGAAAATGCAAAGATAGAACTCTCCAATACGACCTCAAGCGAGATCAATTTGCTTTATATCATGCCGGTAGATGGTACTCCTCGTCACTTGGTTCGTACGTTGACCCGTGCTAAGTTTGAACAGCTTGTTGACGATCTTATCCAACGTACAATTG
Organism: Paludibacteraceae bacterium; assembly: GCA_017470795.1. Lineage (GTDB taxonomy): Bacteria > Bacteroidota > Bacteroidia > Bacteroidales > Paludibacteraceae > RGIG4928. The sequence continues at coordinate 9,963 of JAFUXZ010000077.1, read as the reverse complement.
ATCCTTGCCGCACAGCATTGGAGAAAGCAGGCCTTTCTACAAGCGACATTGATGAGGTTATCCTGGTCGGAGGCTCCACACGTATTCCTGCCGTCCAGTCTGCTGTTGAAAAGTTCTTTGGCAAGACTCCGTCGAAAGGTGTCAATCCGGACGAAGTGGTTGCTATCGGTGCTGCCATACAAGGAGGTGTGTTAAGTGGTGACGTGAAAGACGTTCTCTTGCTTGATGTTACTCCGTTGTCACTTGGTATTGAGACAATGGGTGGCGTGATGACCAAGCTCATAGAGTCCAACACGACCATTCCGACAAAGAAGTCTGAGGTTTTCACTACTGCAGTCGACAACCAACCTTCTGTTGAGATTAAAGTTTTGCAGGGAGAACGCCCAATGGCTGCACAAAACAAGCAAATCGGCTTGTTCCATCTTGATGGCATCATGCCTGCACGGCGTGGAGAACCGCAGATTGAAGTTACGTTTGACATTGATGCCAATGGTATCTTGAACGTGACAGCAAGAGATAAGGCCACGGGTAAGGAACAGAAGATACGTATTGAGGCTTCGAGTGGACTGAGTGAGGCTGAGATCAAGCGTATGAAGGACGAGGCAGCCGCCAATGCTGAAGCTGACCGCAAAGAGAAGGAGCGCATAGATAAGCTCAATCAGGCAGACAGCATGATTTTCCAAACGGAGAAGCAGCTACGTGAGGTCGGTGAAAATATCCCGTCCGACAAGAAAGCTTCGATTGAATCAGCCTTGCAGGAGTTGAAAGATGCTCATGCCAAGAAAGACGCTGAAGCATGTCAGGCAAGTATTGACAAGCTGAATGCCGCTTTCCAGGCAGCAAGCCAGGATCTCTACAATGCTTCCAATCAGCAAGCACAACAGCCCAATGCAGACTTCAGTCAGCAGGCCCAATCCGGGAAGAACGCCGGCAATGACGCTCAGGATGTTGACTTCGAGGAGGTGAAGTAAGTCGGAGTTTTGAGCACTTATTGATTAAGTTTAATATGGATTCGCATCACTGGTGAGGTGGTGCGAATCTTTTTTTTCTTGCTTGGTGTGCAGGGTGAGGCCTTTTGTTTTGATATACAGGCCGAGAGGTGCAATATGTGCGATGTAATTTGATTTTCTGTTATCTTTGCCGTCGGTAAAAGACAGAATATCATGCAGGAACGTGGAGATTATGGCTTTGTTCGGGTGGCTGCTGCCATACCGACACTGCGCGTTGGCGATTGTGCTTATAATGCAGAACAGACAATAGTATTGGCACGTGAGGCCGAGAGCAAGGGTGCCAGAGTCGTGTGCTTCCCGGAGTTGGGCTTGACGGCTTATACTTGTGCCGATTTGTTTTTCAGTCATAGGCTTTTGGATGATTCAGAAGCACAGTTGTCCGTGCTGTGCAAGGCCAATCAAGGGTCTGCTGCGGTGTGGATTGTAGGGCTTCCTGTGCGGGTTGATGGCGCATTGTTTAATTGTGCGGCAGTTATCGCCGGTGGTTCTATAGCGGGTGTTGTTCCAAAAACGCATCTGCCCAATAATGCTGAGTTCTATGAGAAGCGTTGGTTCCGTTCTTCGCGTGAGGCATCTGTCAATGAGGTTCTTTTGGCTGGGAGTTATGTGCCTTTTGGAGCAGATCTGTTGTTTGAACTGGATGGTTGTCGGATGGCAATCGAGCTCTGTGAGGACCTGTGGTGTCCGCTCCCGCCAAGTACACAGTTGGCAATGCATGGGGCGGAGCTGATTCTGAATCTTTCGGCAAGTAATGAACTGATAGGCAAGCATGCCTATCGGCAACAGTTGGTCATGCAGCAATCTGCGCGTACGCATTCAGCCTATGTCTATGTGTCGAGCGGTGTGGGTGAGTCGACTCAGGATCTTGTGTTTGCTGCTGACGCATGTATTGCAGAGAACGGTTCTCTGTTGGGTCAGAGTGAACGTTTTGTGCGTCATTCACAACTTGTAGTGTGCGATGTGGACATCCAGAAACTGCAGTCAGAACGGATGCGTAACAGCAATTTCCTGTCTGACCGTGTTGGCGTGTGTCGCACTGTCCAGATTCCACGATGCGGGCAGCCGACCGACTTCGAGACTTCTTTGCTGCGCTCTTATGCCCGCACTCCCTTTGTCCCTGCTGATGATGAGATTCGCAAAGAAAAGTGTGCAGAGATTTTCAATATACAGGCCACCGGATTGGCTAAACGTTGGGAGCATACGCACAGTGAGACGCTTGTTATAGGTATCTCCGGCGGTCTGGACTCAACCCTTGCACTTCTTGTGGCTGTGCGTACCGCCGACCTGCTGGGCTATGACCGCCAACGTGTAGTTGGGGTGACGATGCCCGGCTTTGGCACGACCGACAGGACTTACAGAAACGCTGTCGATCTGATGTATGCATTGGGCGTGACGATGCGTGAGGTGAGTATTGCTGCGGCTTCGATGCAGCATTTTGAAGATATCGGGCACGATCCGATGGTGCATGACGTGACGTATGAGAATACGCAGGCGCGTGAGCGGACGCAGATTCTGATGGATCTGGCCAATCAGTTGAACGGTTTGGTGGTCGGTACGGGTGATTTGAGTGAACTCGCACTCGGCTGGGCAACGTACAACGGCGATCACATGTCAATGTATGCTGTCAATTCAGGTGTGCCCAAGACCTTGGTGCGCTATATGGTCATATCGACAGCTGATGACTTCGGGGAGCCGGCTGCCCGAATCCTGCGCGATATTTATGACACGCCTGTTAGTCCGGAGTTACTGCCTAAGTCGAGTGACGGAGCCATGACGCAGATTACGGAAGACCTTGTGGGTCCTTATGAACTGCACGATTTCTTCCTGTATCATTATCTTCGTTTCGGATTCTCAAAGCAGAAACTCCGCCTGTTGGCTCGTAAGACCTTTAGTGGGGTGTATGCTGATGAGGTAATCGACAAGTGGCTTGACACCTTCATGCGCCGGTTCTTCAATCAGCAGTTCAAGCGGTCGTGCCTGCCTGACGGGCCAAAGGTCGGTTCGGTCAATCTCTCTCCGCGTGGCGACTGGCGCATGCCGAGTGATGCCGTATGTTTTGAGAATCTGTGACAACGTTTTCAGACATCATCTGCCTTCATTGATTGTAGGGCAGTGTGCTGACAATATCCGGCAAGTCTCTTTTTGCGACAAACAAATATCGGGAAACCGGCTTTGAGCCTGCTTCCCGATAATTGTTTTGTTGACAGCTTATTTTTTCGTGCTGCGTTGGCGCTTGTGGTTTTCTTTGAGGAAGGCATCGATGGCCTCGGAGATGGACTTAAACTTCTCTGACGGCACTTCGATGTCCAGTCGGAGACCGGCGTTCTTGATAGCAGCAGCTGTGTTGCTGCCCAGACAGCCGATTACCATCTCCCCCTGCTCATAGTTGGGGAAGTGCTTGAGGAATGCCTCTACACCGGCAGGTGTGTAAAACACGACCATGTCGTAATCAAACTGCTGTCCTTCTTCCTCAACGTTAGATACCGTGTGATACATCACGGCTTTTTCTACATTCAGCTTTAATCGCTCAAATTCGGCCGACAGGTCGTTGTTTGAAACATCAGAGGTAATCATCAGATACTTCTCTGAAGCGTGCTTGGCCATGATGGGCAGCAGTTGTGCCATCGTGTTACCCTCTGTGGGGAAGAATACTTTCCGCTTGCGGTACTGTATGTATTTCTGCAGGTAGAAAGCAATTTTCTCGCTCACGCAGTAATACTTCATGTCATCCGGCATCTTCAGACGCATCTCCTCGCACAGGTGGAAGAAGTTGTCGATGCCATGGCGCGAGTTGAACACCATTGCTGTGTGGTCAAGAATCTGGATTTTTTCTGCCCTAAACTCTTTGGGAGTGTATTGTACGATCTTGATCAACTGACGGAAGTCAAATGTCACACCGTAGCGGTCGGCCATTTCTGAATATGGATTTTTCTCTGTGGCCGGTTTGGGCTGCGAAATGAGAATCTTTTTTACCTTCAACATAATGTGCGTTCTCTATTTTTGTGCTATTGGGATCACATCTGATTTTTCAGCGCGAAAAGCATTCCCGCAAGGGGTGCAATTTCGAGCGTGCAAAGGTACAAAAATAAATAGAGGGCAGACCTTGTATGACGATAAAAAATTTGAAAAGATTTATAGATGAAGCCGACGAGGAACCACAAGATGCAGACTATCAGCAGGATAGTTGTTAGGACACCGAGCCCGTCAGTGTTGTCCAATACGGCAATGATGTCCACAACGTATAGTAGTACGGAGGTCGAAAACACTATCTGATAGTAGTTCTTGAGCGCCTGCCGGCGTTGGGTACGATCGGTAAAGACGGCGCTGAGTGCTGTGAATGCGACATATCTGATGACTGTCAGTATGGTCAGCATTGCGCAGCAGGTCATGTATTCCGGCAGGGTGAAGTCATCGCTGTTTGTCACGAGGTAGATGCACAGTGCCGTACTCCCGACGGCAAACAGCATTGAGGCAATAAAGGTGCGGATGTCGACAATCGACGACTCGGTGAAGATGCTGTCGCGTTGTTTTTGGCGGAAGATGGTGGTGAATCGTGAGGTGATGAATCCGGGGGTGATGAGGTGTACCAACAGCAGTAGCAGTCCGAGCAGCAGCAGAGTCCAGTGCGGCCAGATTTCGGTGGCTGCATTGGAGGGTATCGGGATGCCTGAAAACCGGACGGCCTGCATGAGGCTGTCCGGCTCTTGTGGTATCAGGGGTGTTTCTATCGGCAGCATGTCGGTAACTTATGTCGATGTTGCATCATTGGCCTGATGCTGATCATTCTCTCTCTTAGTGTGCGGTTGTCAGCAGTGTTTTCGGGGTCAGATGGCAGCGAATTTTCCGGCCGCCGTGTCCCATGGAGCCGAGTCTGTGATGGCCTGCATGATGCTCATCCCGTCGTTTGCAACGTTCCATAGGTTCTGATGTATGGTGCGCATGTAGTGTGTCTCGACGGCGGCCTGCAACTGTTGTATCAGCGGGTCATAAAAGCCGTCGATGTTGGCAATCACGATGGGTTTGTTAATCAGTCCGAGTTGTTTCCACGTGATGGCCTCAAAGAGTTCTTCATAGGTCCCGATGCCGCCGGGAAGGGCGACGATGGCATCGGCCATTGCTGACATACGCATCTTGCGCTCGTGCATGTCGGCGGTGACGATGGTCTGTGTCAGGTGAGCGTGTGCCCATCCGTTGTCGACCATAAACTGTGGAATCACACCAATAACCTGCCCGCCATGTTCCATGACGGCATCAGCCACAGCCCCCATGACACCCGTGCTTCCGGCTCCGTAGATGAGCGTCCGGTTGGTTTGTGCAATCTGTTGTCCCAGAACACGTGCAGCCTGCAGGTGGGCCGGAGGGGCTTGTGAACTTGATCCGCAGAAGACGCAGATGTTTTGAAAGGCCTCCATATATCTGTCTGTGGTTGATAATCATGGCAAAAGTACACTTTTTGACCAAAACTTCATACCTTTGCGCCGTTTTTTGGTTTGTCTGCAGCCGATTCGGCGGGATATGGCGCAGACCAATCTTTAGGTTTTGTCAGATATATCTTAACATTACATATCATGAGTATTTCCGTACGCCCGATCAGTTCCAAGAGCGATCTGCGCAAGTTTATCCGCTTCGCCAACGAAATGTATGCCGACAATCCATATTATTGTCCGCCCTTGATGATGGACGAGATGAACACGTTCAACCCGAAGAAGAATCCAGCCCTGGAAGTCAGTGAGTTTCAAAACTTTCTGGCCTATGAAGACGGCCGGATTGTGGGCCGCGTGTGTGCCCTGATCAATCATCGGGCCAACGAAGCATGGAAGGTGAAGAACGTGCGGTTTGGCTGGTTGGATTTTGTTGACGACAAGCGTGTCTCGCAGGCATTGCTGGATGCTGTGGCTGCATGGGGACGTGAGCGGGGCATGACAGCCATGAACGGTCCTGTCGGCTTCACCGATTTTGACCGTGAAGGCCTTCTGCTCGAGGGCTATGACTACAATGCTCCGATGGCGGCCAGTTACAATTATCCCTACTATGTCGACCACATGGATGCCTACGGCCTGCGCAAAGAGGTGGACTGGATAGAGTATCAGATTTATCCGCCCAAGGAGATTCCTGAACGCTTACAGCGTATCGGCAAGATTGTAATGGAGCGTAATCATCTGCATATCTACAAGCCCAAAAACTTCCGCGAACTCGTGCGCCGTTATGGTACGACCTACATGGACGTCTTCGATCAGGCCTATCAGGCACTCTACAACTACCAGCCGCTCACAGCGCGTCAGAAAGAGTATTATGCAAAGATGTACTTCCCGCTGCTCAATCTTGAATTCTGCACGATTGTGGTCAACGACAAGGATGAGATTGTGAGCGTCGGGGTGGGAATGCCGGACATCAGCGATGCACTGCGCCGTTGTAAGGGCAGACTGTTCCCCACCGGATGGTATCATATTCTGAAGGCCCTGAAGGCCAAGAAGATGGATGCCTTCGACCTGTTGCTCATTGCTGTACGTCCCGACTATCAGAACATGGGCGTGAACTCTTTGATTTTTGTTGATCAGATTCCCGTTTTCAACCGCTATCAGATCAAGCGGGTTGACACGACCAACATCCTGGAGTCGAACACCAAGAACCAGGCTAACTTTGAATACTACGAAAAGAAGCAGCATAAGCGCCGTCGCGCCTACATCAGGGAAATATAAGACAATGCTTTCCGGGCAGGCAAGTCTGTCAGCGGTGCTGAAGGGTGTCTGTCCATGCTCATTATCGCCAACGGCTATACCGGCAGGGTAGGGTGTACCGCTGATGCCGCCGGCAGTCACGGCGTTCGGTAACGGCTCCGTCCGAAACATTCGGACGGAGCCGTTGTTTCATACATCTTATGCCTGAATCAAATCTGTGCGCGCATGCATCCGGGAAGCTGTCGGGCGTGCCGTTGCCTGCGGCTTTTGGGAGACGCTACGTTTCGGTGCGTGAAAGTCACAAAGCGGCACTCCGCTTCATGTTGCAGTCAGGATGGATGAGTGTTTCAAATTTGATACGCTTGCAGTCTTTCATATAGATGTTGTCGGAAATAATCTATCTTTGCATGCAAAACAGTAATGTCCCCTCTGCTGTGGATTGATACTTATTATATACCAACAAATAAAATATGAACATGAAGAACGTAAAATTGCTTTTGATTGCCCTGACAGCCGTTGTGCTTGCCGCCTGTCAGAAAGACGCCTCCGTAGGTCTGATTCCGGCAGACGCACTGCTCGTTGGGCAGGCCAATGTCCAAGACATTTTGCAGAAGAGTGATCTTCTGAACTCGAAACTTATCAAGGAGTTAAAATCGTCCATCAAAGAGTATAACTCGTCGAGTTTGGCCAAAATATACAGCAAGTGTTTTGACGATCCGTCAGAGACCGGTCTGGATATCAGCCAGCCGCTTTATATGTTCGTGACCGGTCAGGCTGAATATATGGGCTTTGTCGCTTCTGTAGAATCGGAAGGCAAACTGAAAGAGTTGATTACTGCCATGCGCAAGGCCGATGATTCTGCCGGTGAGTATATCGGCAAGGTGAGAGAAGGCGAAGGCTTTTCATACGTGCTTTTCGACGAGGAAGATGAATACCGGGACGGTATCCTCGCGTTTAGCAACAAGGCCGCCTTGCTGCTTGCCCCGATGAATAAACGAGCAGGGAAGCATATTGACGACTATGCCGAAGAACTCTTTGCACAAAAAGGGAGTGATTCATTTTTCGGCACAGACAATTACAAATCGCTCAGCAGCCAGGACGGCGATGTGAAATTCGTGCTTTCAGCCGAGTCTCTTCCCACGCAGGCACTGCCAAGCCAGTTGCGTCGCCAGCTGAATAAGATGCTGCCCGATGATGCCTCTCTCAACGATTTCCGTATGATTGCCTCGCTTGCCTTTGAGAAAGGCGAACTGCTGGCAGCACTCCGAGTGTATAGTGACAACAAGAGCCTGCAGAAACAGATAGAATCCGGATTTGAGCAAGCAGGCCTGCAATCGATTGACGGCTTGTATACATCGCTCTTTGACGACCAGGACTCCTACGGCTGGGCTTCGTTGAACATCAATGGCGAGAAGCTGATGGAGGGTCTTCAGGAGATAGGGCTGAAGAGTGAGGTCGATTCTGAAACGTGGAGCTTCCTGAAGCGCTATCTGGCCAATATAGATGGCGATGTTTCCGTCGCATTGGACGCACACACCACAGAAATGCCTTCAGTTAAATTCAAGGCACACGTGAACGACTCCTTCAGTTTCAGAAAACAAGATCTCACCATGCTGTTCGGCGAGGATAATGTTGATACCGACGGAGACGGTCAGTATACTCTTTATGAAACTTCAGGTTCATGGGACTGGGTTTATGACGAGTACACAGGAAGTTATGACTATGTGCAGACCTCAAAGACACGTAAGCCCATAGTAAGTCTGGGCAAGGTGGGCGATGATGTCTATGCAGGCAATGTAATCAGCAGTTATAGAGGTATGAACGGAAGTTCGAGCAAAAAACTTCGGGCTTTTGAAACTCAGATACACAAAAGCGTGGCCTTCGGACTCTTCAATGCCTCTTCAATCATTGGACTCCTTGTTGATGTACAGGAGTCGGAGAAGTCGTATTGTGAAAGCAGGGTGAGGCTGGCGTCTTCATCGGATTATTACGACTACTACGACACTCCGGAATACTGGCAAGAACGTCTTGACGAGTGTGTCAACAGGATTGCGTTCATAGAAAGTTTGAAAGATCTGCTCAGCAGTGCTACTCTGTCTGTCAGTCCTGACGGACAGGTGGAGGGGCGTCTCCGCTTCGTCAAGGAAAGCGAGAATGCAGGCAAGCAGATTGTGGATTTTGTTGACAAAACCCTTAAGACATACGGCACAAGTCTTTTTGATTAACGGTTGAAGGCGACGGACGCAGTGGTCTGATATTCTACCGCGTCCTGCGCAGTGAAAGCATCAGTCGGGCAGTGCGAATCGGATTGTAGATTCCGGTCAGCACTGCCCGATGTCTTTTTTTTACAGACATACTCAGCCCTGTGTCAGATGGGCGGAAATCGCATCAGCCGGTCAGTCGCGGATGATTTTGGGTGCAATTAAAGATTTTTTTCCGTAATTATCATTGCGCAACAAAAAAATTGCACTACTTTTGCAGGTGATGAAGAGGGCGATGCTAAAATTCAGGCGTGACACGGAGTGTGGCCGAAGCGTCGTCGTCGGATTCGGAATGAGAATAGAGACGCGTAATTCAGATACAGTTTCAATAAAGGTATTAGTATAACATATAAAAACACAAGACAACATGGCAAAGATTGATTTGACCAAGTATGGAATCAGCGGTGCAGCCGAGATTCTTTACAACCCGACTTACGAAGTGCTCTTCAATGAAGAGACAAAACCCGAGTTGACCGGCTATGACAAAGGACAGGAGACAGAACTGGGAGCCATCAACGTGATGACCGGAATTTACACCGGACGTTCACCCAAAGACAAATATATCGTGATGGACGCGCAGTCGAAGGATACCGTGTGGTGGAACAGCCCGGAATATCCTAACGACAACCACCCGCTGTCAGAAGAAAACTGGAAGGTGCTTAAGCAGCTGGCTCTCGACGAGCTGAGCGGCAAGCGTCTGTTCGTGGTAGACGGTTTCTGCGGAGCCAACGAAGACACGCGCATGAAAGTACGCTTCATCATGGAGGTTGCATGGCAGGCTCACTTTGTGACCAATATGTTCATCCGCCCGCAGAATCAGGCCGAGTTCGACCAGGAACCTGACTTCATCGTATACGCTGCTTCAAAGGCCAAGGTGGCCAACTACAAGGAGATGGGGCTGAACTCGGAGACCGCCATCGCATTTAACGTGACCAGCAAAGAGCAGGTAATCCTGAATACGTGGTATGGTGGAGAGATGAAGAAAGGTATGTTCTCAATGATGAACTACTTCCT
>JAFUXZ010000076.1 GCA_017470795.1 Paludibacteraceae bacterium | reverse complement strand
GCTTTGATGAAACGTCTGCTGGCCTCTGTATGTGACTCATCGACAACAGCTACGGGGACATCCTCGACATCGTCGTTCCAGTAGATGAGATTGTACAGAATCGGGTAGGCTATTCCGGCAAAGAAGAAAATCAGAATGACTCCACTGTCGGTAAAGATTCGCCGAGTCTCGTGGCAGTAGACATACCAGATGTCGTTTGCCCAGTTTTTGAGCCGCTGCAAGAGCTTATCGGTCTGTTTCGGATTCATCTTCGTTCTATTTTAGCGGATAGTTTTGGTTTATCATGGCATTGTGCAGTCTGGGGAAAGTCAGCAGACAGACTCCGCACCATGCCATAAGGCAGATAATAGGGACAATCATTGTCGACGTCGGCGAATCGAAGAGGGTGATGTCGGAGTAGAGCAGGTAGTAGTGGCGCAGAGGGAAGAGATAGCCGATAGCCTGCACCCAGCTTTTCATGGCCATGGCGGGATAGGTGAACCCGGAGAGTGAGAAGCCCATCATCCCAATGAGTGCACCGGCCGAAATGGCCAGCCGGAGTGTGGGAAAACAGCCGATAATCGTGATACCGAGTGACTGCATGGCAAGCACGTAGAGTATCATGTTGAGCGACACCATCCAGAGGCTTCCTGCATTGGGAAAGTCAAGGAACGTGAACATGATGACGTTCAGCCCCAGTCCGAGAGTGATATACAGGATGGTGTAGGGGAGCATCTTGGCGGTTATGGCAACGATGAAGTTGTTGCCCGCTGTTTCCAGCCATTCGTGTGAAGTCTTGGCCTTTAACTCAAATCCTATCGAGAAGATGGTGAGCATCAGAATGACTAAGCCCAGTATGCCGGGGAGGAGCGTGGAGAGCATATAGACGGAGTAGTTGCTCCACGGATTGCCGATCTGATGCGTCTCGACGACGATGGGCTGAATCAGGTCCATAATCTTGTCCTCAGGGATGCAGCGTGCTTTGAGCAGTTCTTGTTGAACGGCCCCGGAGGCTAAGTTGGCCATTGTGAATAGTTGTTTGAAGGCCTGTGTGGATGCGGTGAGGTATGCGTAGTTGACGTAGAATGCAATCTTCGGTCGACGGTAGGATAAGATGTCGGCGTACATATTCTCCGGCAGTTCGATGAAGGAGTATATCTCGCCTTTTTGCATGGCCTCGCGTGCCTCGGCATAAGTGCTGCATACCATCGTGACCTGGACGGGCGATGTGGAGTTGAGTTCTTTGACGAAACGGCGCGATATGTATGACTGGTCGTGATCGACTACAGCCATGGGGAGGCGTTGCGGCACTCCGTGGTCCATCATGCTGAAGAAGAATACGCACATCACTAACATCACAATGACCGACGAGAAGATGTATATCGGGCGCTCAAACATCTTGCTGAGTTCCCTGACTAACACTTTTTTGAAATTGTTCATGTCCGGTGCGATTGTGGATTGATCGGTCTGGTCGGATTTGGCGGCTGTTGAGCCGGTGGCTGTGGCGGCCTTATTCGACGATGATGGCTGTCATGCCGGGGCGGAGGTTGGGAATCTGCTCTATGGGTCGTGCTTTCACGTCGAAAGTCTTGACGTCGTAGTCACCGTTCATCTTGGTAGCACGCCAAGTGGCGTAGCCGGCCATGACTTTGATGTGTGTCACGCGGAGTTTGTAGACCTGATTGTCAAGGGCCGGTATGCGCACGCTGAATTCTGTGCCTGTCGTGATACCGCTGAGTTGATTCTCGCGGACGTTGAACGTAAACCATGCATCGTTGAGGTCGACGATGTTCATGATGGGTGCGCCCTGCCCAACCAGTTCGCCTTGCTTGGGGAATCTGTCTGACACTTCGCCGTCAATGGGTGAAGTGAGCCTGATTTCGTTGAGATATGATTCTACTTCACTCACGGCTCCATCGGCCCGGTCAACAAGTGACTGTGCTGCCTCTTTGTCTTCCTGCTGTGCACCGTTCACGGCCATGTCATACTGGCTTTTTGCGGCAGCTGCGGTAGCCTGTGCGGCTTTGTACTGTGCTTCGGCCTCGTCGCGCTTTTGTGCGCTGATGACCTCTTTCTCATAGAGGTGCTGTACGCGGTCGTATGATTTTTTTGCGATGTCAACGCCGACGAGGGCTTTCTGCCACAATTCGTATGCGCCCTGTATCTGCTCGGAGCGTGCTCCCTTTAAGGCTTTTTTGCTCTGTGCCTGTGCTCCGGCGCGGGCAGCCTGTGCTTGTGCGAGTTTAGCCATCACTTCGGGGCTGTCAATGAATACGAGCGTGTCGCCTTTCCTGACCTGATCGCCTTCTTCAAAGGCAAAGTGGTCGATACGTCCCGGGACTTTGCTGGAGATGCGGTATTCAGTGGCTTCGGCTGTGCCGATGATTTTGGCCTGTTCGGGTCGGATAGTCAGCAGACCGATGATGACAACGATGATAATCACTGCCAGAATGGCTGCTAAGCCAATCAGCAGGTTGCCTTTCTTTGTGCTTTGAAGTTCTTGTTTGTCCATGATTTCGGGTGTTGTTTGTGGCTCGCTGGCGCGAGTGTATGTCTTTTTTTTTTAGAGTTTTCCGGTGTTTTTGAGCAGGTATAGGCGCGTAATCTTTACTTCGATGGCGGCATCGATCTCGTCGGAGTGTGCAGCAAGCCATGCAGTCTGGGCCTGCATGAGGTCGGATGATGAGATGACGCCTTCGGTAAACGATTCTTGTGCCATGCGCAGGTTTTCGTCAGCGCTCTTGAGGTTTGACTGGGCGCGGAGGAGCTTCTTGTTAGCCTCGTTGACTTTCTGATTGGACTGATTGGCCTGTAGCTCAATCTTCTCGCGGGCTTCGTCCAGCTGCAGGCTGACGGTTTTTGCTTTGTGCTTGGCAGCGCGATATTCGAAGAAGTCGTTGGCGTGTGCCAGTGGCACGTTGACCACCACTCCTGCATTGAAGAATCCTTTGAGCGACTTGTCGAAGCCGTTGAAGATGTTGGGGTTGGAGGCCGTGTAGGTGGCGGTGGCGACGATGTTGGGCATAAACTGGGATGCAGCGATGCGTACGCCGGATTTGGCTATCTTCTCGGCCTGTTCGAGCATTTGGATCTCCTTGCGGCTTTCATATACGCCGTCCATTGAGAGGTTCTCGTCGGTCAGTGTGATGTCCTTGAGGTCGGTGTCGTCAACTTCAAACTGACTGTCCAGTGGCATGCCGCACACCTGGCAGAGGGCCATCTTGGAAAGCGTCAGTCCGTTTTGTGCCTGTGCGAGGGTCATTTCTGTTTCATTCAGTTTGACACGTACTTTGAGTAAGTCGGCCTTGGTGGCGACCCCCTCGTCGACCATAGCCTGAACGTCGTTGTTCAAACGGACAAGCAGGTCGCGATACTGTTCTGCGAGCCGGAGTTTGTTCGTCACCGAAACGACACGCCAGTAGGCCTCGTCGACGCTGACCAGTGTCTCGCCGTCTTCGCTGTTGGCCTTAATGGATGCTATCTGTTCGTTGGCTTTGGCGATGTTGTAGAGCTGGCGCAATTTCCCGCCCATGAATATCGGCTGTGTGATGCCGACACTGACGGCGAACATGTTGTGAATGTCAAACTCCATCGCTTCCTTGGGCAGGTAGGCGTAGTTTTTCCATTGAATCTTTTCCGGATTGGCTGTCGGGTCAAACGGGTTGCCGTCGGCATCAAGCGGTGCGGGCGTGCCGTTGGGCAGCATGGTCCAGCTGTTTGACCACTGGTTGGTCGGGTCGGTAGCCGTAAACGATCCGTCAGCCCCCATGCCGCCGACAGGCAGCAGGGCATCTTCGGCCAGCAGCGATATGTTTTTCTGATTCCAGACATATCCTGCATTGGCTGTCAGCCGTGGAAAGAAGTTGGCAAACGCAGCCTGGCGCAAAGCCTTGGCGGCTTCGTAGTCCTCCTGGTTGATCTGTGCCTGTTTGCTGTTCTTCTTGCCCATCTCACGGCATTCCTGAAGTGTCAGCACACGCTCTGCCGAAATCTGCAAGGCGCATGTCACGGCAGCAATCAGCGCGATAAGTTTGTATTTCATACGGTTCTGTATTAGATGTTTCTTGTCTGTGTGCCCAAGTCTTACAGGGGCAGTAAACTGTGTGTTCAGTTAGTGATTATCAGCCCGGTTAAGGGCGTTTCTTGTCTATTCAAGAAATATGCCATTTAAGTGGGAATCAAGCAAAAGGTTCAATGTTGAATCGAAATTGACCACTTTTTGTCGCATAAAGCGGATTTGTGACATAATGTATGTGGCGATATGTCAGAGTCGTATACGTTTGTGTATCAAGTTTTATCGCTATATTTGCGCAGATAAACAATGTAGCGCATGAGAGTCAGTCGGTTACTGCCTTTGTTGGCATTTGTTCTGATGGCCTTGCAGGTGTCTGCCAGGTTCAGGATTGGTCTGGAGGCCGGATATACATCTTCACTTACGCCGCATCATCTGGGACAGCGATTGCGGAACATCACGTGGAGCGAGGAGCGACGCGCAATGCAGGATTGCTACACTTTTGGGCTGACGATGCGCATCGGCGGCAGGGTGTATGCGCAGACAGGTCTGTTCTTTGCGCATCGGGACGCAGATTATGAGGTGGATGCTACAACTCCTGAAGCCGCCTCGGCAAGCGTGCGCAACATCAAGGCTGCCACATTGGACGTGCCGGTCATGTTGGGCTACAGCATTATCAACAACCGACTGTTTCGTCTACGCGTTGATCTGGGTCCGAAGTTCAGCCTGAAGGTGTCGGACCGTCAGGAGTATCGCGACTATGGCGGCAATGTCCTCAACATGGTGGCTGACAACCTTCGCGCCGGTGCGATTGGCGGTCAGGTAGGCGTCGGGGTGGATTTGCTCAACCGCATCACCGTCGACTGCCGCTACAATCTGATGACGGACCTGCGGCGCAGCACCGCGTGGCACGAACAGATCCGCTCCAACTACGCCGATCCGCACAACGGCATCGTACTGTCGGTCGGCTTGCTGCTCAATTAGTCTATTGCCCGGGCGTCAGCCCCTTACTTCACAAGAAACATCATGACCCGAATCGGAATCCTGTCTGACACACATGGGCGTCTGGACGATCGAATTCTGACCTATTTTGCCGATGTCGATGAAATCTGGCATGCAGGCGACATCGGCTCTGCCGACGTGCTGTATCGGCTTCAGGGAGTTGCGCGTACGCGTGCCGTCTTTGGCAATATCGACGGCTATGACCTGCGGCTGAAACTGTCTAAACGGCTTCGCTTCACCTGCGAGGGTGTGGACGTGCTGCTCACGCATATTGCGGGCTATCCGGGTCATTACGATGCTTCAGTCCGCGCAGAACTGATGTCCCATCCGCCTCGCCTGCTTGTGTGCGGTCATTCGCACATCCTGCGGGTGATGCATGACGCTCGTCTGCAGATGCTCTGCGTCAATCCGGGGGCTGCCGGGACGTATGGCCAGCAGACAGTCCAGACCCTGATCCGTATGGCTGTTGACGGACCGGACATAAAAGATCTTGAGGTGATTGAATTGGCGCGTAAGACCCTGTAAATCATTTGATTGATGATTTGAAAGGGATATTTATATGTTGTAAAACATAATTATCATAAATTATTGATAGTCAACGACAAAAGTGACTTACACCAAAGAATCTGCCATCTATATGTTGCAAAACATGTTTTCAAATTTGCACAACTGACAAAAACGCCGTTACTTTGCGGCGTTAACCAAAACAACACAATCTTTTTATACCTTAGAACAAGGACTAATACCTAAGCGGTTTGGAGACATTGGGAAATGTCTCCAAATTTTTTTGTGCGTGCTTCCGGTCGGTGCTTCCGGACGCGGATAAGGTGCTGAATGAGTGTGGAGCATTGTCGCTGTCAGATGCGGTCGCCCGGCAGGCTGACCGAGGGTCAGTGCCCGTGGCGGTGATTGTCCGACATGCTTGAGGATACCTTGCGCCGGCAGACGGACTGTTTCACAATGTTTGAGTGCGTGCTGCATCCGCCGGCTCCATGAAGGGCAACAGGCTGATGATAGCTGCTGCCGATGGCGATGTGTCGGAGGAAAGCATGCGGCTGCTCACGTCTGACGGAGTGACTGCTGCGTAAGTCTTCCTGTCCGTGTAACCCGTCTGAAGGGTTTCTTACGGCTTTTTCGGGTCGTTGTCCTGCGTCAGCTCGGCTGTCTGTGCATTCGTGAATCGGATGAGGTCCTGCGGGTTGAGATGCAGCTGAAGTCCGCGCTGACCGGCACTGATGTATATCCGTTCGTGCGTCAGGCATGACATGTCAATCCACACCTGCATTCGCTGCTTCATGCCGAGGGGGGTGCATCCGCCCCGTATGTAGCCCGTCAGCGGCAGGAGTTGTTTGAGCGGAATCGGCTGGCAACTCTTATTGCCGCTGGCTCGTGCCGCCTTTTTCAGGTCGATTTCATGCCCGGCAGGAATCAGGCAGGCAAAGTATCCGTTGCGGTCTCCATGCATCACGATGGTTTTGAATACACATTCGGGGGCTTCGCCCAGGGTGGAGGCTACATGAGTGGCGCTCAGGTCGTCAGGATCAACAGGGTAGGCTATCAGGTCGTATGCGATGCCCTGTGCGTCCAGCAGGCGGCAGGCATTGGTCTTCTGAATCTTGTCTTTAGGCATGTGGCAGCATGGATTGGATTTGACGCAAAAAGATACGACCTTTATGCGTGAGCAGCACCATGTGCTGACGCGAGATGTCCTGCCGCCTCATCGCGCAGGGACCATAAACATATCGGCGAAAGATTACCTGCTACAGGTCTCTCTCGCCGATACGTTGTCTACAGAGGACTCGAACCTCTACTGGCAGAACCAAAATCTGTAGTGCTACCATTACACCAGTAGACAATCTGTTTCTCTCAAAATGTGCCGCAAAGGTAAACCTTTTTTTTGTGTTGCACAAATTTTCACGCCTGCCCGTCGCTCTTTTTGCGTGCTTTTGATAAAAGAAATCCCCGACAAAACAATTTGTCGGGGAGTAGTGCGCCGTGACATGCCTGACATGCCTGTCAGGCGGTTCAGACAGCCGCCTGATCAGCCTACCTTAAACTTATAGCTGACCTTGGCGAGCTCGGCATTGGCCTTGACAATTTTCTGCTTGAGGTCTTGCTTGTGAGCGACAAGCCTCTGTGCAATCTGCTCGTCGGCATTGCCCAGAATCTGAAGAGCCAGTAAGGCTGCGTTCTGTGCTGCATTGATGCCTACGGTTGCAACAGGGATTCCCGGGGGCATCTGTACGATGCTCAACAGCGCATCCATGCCGTCCAGCGAGGCGTTGATGGGAACGCCGATGACGGGGATGGTTGTCTGGGCAGCGATGACGCCGGGCAGGGCGGCCGACATGCCTGCTCCTGCAATAATCACACGGACTCCGCGAGCCTTTGCCGTACCGGCAAACTGCTCCACTTCGACCGGTGTCCGGTGTGCAGAGAGGGCAACAATTTCAAACGGGACTTCGAATGCGTCAAGCGTCTGTGCTGCTTTCTCCATTATAGGCAGGTCACTGGTACTGCCCATAATAATGGATACGAGTGGCGTCATCAGATAATTGCTTTATAGCCGTCTGCATCAAGGAGCGTATCCAGTTCGGCAGCGTTGGTCATCTTTATCTTTATCATCCAACCGTTGCCGTATGGATCGTTGTTGACAAGCTCCGGGTGATCATTGAGCTCGGCGTTAAACTCCAACACTTCGCCTCCTACGGGCATAAACAGGTCGCTGACCGTCTTGACGGCTTCAACAGCGCCAAAGGTATCACCGGCATTAAGGGTCTCACCTTCGGTGGTGATGTCGACAAATACGATTTCACCGAGTTCGTTCTGAGCGTAGTCTGTGATGCCGATATAGGCTTCCTCACCATCGACGCGAATCCATTCGTGCTCGTTGGTGTACTTCAGGTTTGTTGGGATGTTCATGATTGGTTGGTGTTTTTTTGTGTTAGATATATCTCTGCGTCATGTGTGGCGCAAGTGGCACAAAGGTACGTATTATTCTCGATTTTGCAAATCACCACGATATCAGACAACTGACGGGCTGGTGGTCAGAAAGCCGGGTGTCTCCGATGTCATAATGTGAGGCGTGCAGACTTCTGCTGTGCAGTATGTTGTCAATGCGTACGTGGAGCATTTTCTGGTTGAAGGTTGTTCCGTAGCCGAAGTGGTTGTTGACATACGCATCGTGCAGTTTGTGGCGGCCACACTGCTCACAGCAGCGGTTAGCATAGTCGCCTATTGTCTGCTACTATGGCTGTGCCCCGGGGTGCTCAGGGTGCTGACTGGGCGAGC
>JAFUXZ010000075.1 GCA_017470795.1 Paludibacteraceae bacterium | reverse complement strand
GTTTTTCATGAAACAGACGAAAATCTTCGACATATCCGTTGAATTTGTTGGAAAATAAAAATCGGAGCGTCTGCATGCAGAAAACAGATGTCCGCGCGATATCGCGCGGACATCTGTTGGTGTCGACCTCTTGCGGCCGCAGTATGATGCTTGTCGTCGGTCGGTGTCAGCAGGACCCGGTGTGCATGCCGGCGTGCGTTGCTGCGGCCGTACGGAGCATGCCGGTCTGCTACTGCATGTCGAGTGAGATGTGGTGCTGACGTGCCATGCGGCGCATGTTGATCAGTGCGTAGCGCATGCGCCCCAGGGCGGTGTTGAGATTGATGTTTTCCGACTGTGCAATCTCTTTGAAGCTCAGGTCTTCATAGTAGCGCATCCGTACGACGCGCTGCTGTTCTTCGGGCAGCATGTCAATCAGGCGTGTGACGTCCTGGAGCACCTGCTCGTTGACCAGCTCGTCTTCGCGCGACTGGTCGCAGTAGCGGGCGTCATTCATCAGCCACGTCATGTCCTGACCGCCGGTGATGATGCTCCCCGTACGCTCTCTGCGCCACCCGTCGATAATCAGGTTCTGGGCTATTCTGACCAGCCACGACCAGAAGCAGCCGCTCTCCGTATAGCGTCCGTCGCGGATGCAGACGATGGCTTTGACGAAGGTTTCCTGAAACAGGTCGTCTGCGCGCTCCTCGTCATGAATCATATAGAATATATGGGCATAAAGCTTGTCTTTATACCGGTTTAGCAATACATTGAAAGCGGAATCGTTGCCCAATTCATACATCTTGACCAACTCGCGGTCGGCCAGTTCTTTCAGCGATTTCATAATTCAGTCCTCCTTGTTTATAGGGTCAGAAAAGGAGTAGAGTAGAATCGATAGGCAACTTGTTTTTGAGTGGTTGATAATCCGTTCTGAAGCGGCGGTTCATGCTGTCGCAGCATGCCGACTGCCATCTTCACATTGCAAAAGTAGCAATAAGTTCTGATGCGGCCAAATGTTTTCCTTAAAAAGTTTACAAAACAACCGATATTTGTATGATTAAAACAAAATGATATATAAAATAATCAAAATATAATCATATTTCTTGTCTTTCGGGTCGTGATGCGGAGCGCTGATGTTCCAATCGGCCGTTTCGTGCGGGTGGGGCGCATGGCGGCAGGGGCTGTTTCTGCCGGTGTAGCGGTGCTGATGGGCGGCGGTGGTCTCCGTAAGCCTGCCGCCGGGGTGTCGCTGATTGATTGGCCGGCCGGGCAGCGTTCTGCCATCGTGTAGCCGGCGGAGCAGCACGGGAGCATGCCTGCCGGAGTGCTCAGCCGTTGGGACATGCCGGGCGTCAATCCGTGGCGGCATGTCGAGCCGGCCGGCGATGACAGAGCCGAATCCGTATGGCGCGGAGTGTACGGCGGCGACACGGTGGCCGACAGCATGTTGCGCGTAGCATCCGGCAGCGCAGCATCGGCCAAAGGCATCGGGCTGCATGTCTCCGGTGTGGCACGTGGTGCATGCTGCGTGGCGGTCAGCAGGAGTGCTGTCTGTGCTGCCTGACGTCGTTGCTGCGGCTGCGGTGTCGAAAGAAATATGTATCTTTGCAGCCGCAGAATCTTTGAAAACTTGACAGAGCTTTATAGGTTTTTCCTCTTTAACACTGAAAACTTTATGCGAACCGAAGAAGAACTCGCGGGCGTGAGCCTGCTTGGCAACATGGGGACGACGTATCCGACGGACTATGCTCCCCAGTTGCTCGAAACCTTTCCGAACAAACACCGCGACAACGAGTATGTCGTAACATTCGACTGCCCGGAGTTTACCACCCTCTGTCCGAAGACCGGCCAGCCCGACTTCGGCCACCTGTACATCCGCTACATCCCGCGCGAGCGCATGGTAGAGAGCAAGTCGCTGAAGCTGTACTTATTCAGTTTCAGAAATCATGGCGATTTTCATGAAGACTGCGTCAACATCATCATGAAAGACCTCGTCCGCCTGATGGATCCGCGCTATCTGGAGGTGGAGGGTATCTTCATGCCCCGCGGCGGCATCAGCATCTATCCGTTTGCCAACTATGCCGATCCGGCTCACGAACAGCTGCGCCAGCAGCGTCTGTCGCAGATGCTTGGCTCAGTGCGCCGGCCGTCGGGAGTGTAACCTGTTGACTGTCTGTAACGTAATGACTGCTACACCCGACACCCTGATCGTCCTGTCCGGCGGCATGGACAGCGTGACGATGCTCTATGAGTTCAAAGACAGCATCAGCATGGCTGTCTCATTTGACTACGGCTCCAATCACAACGGGCGCGAGATACCCTTTGCCCGTCTGCATTGCGAGCGCCTGCACATCCGGCATGTGGTGATACCGCTCGGATTCATGAAGCACTGCTTCCGCAGTTCACTCCTGCAGGGCGCGGATGCCGTTCCCGAGGGCCGCTATGACGACCAGAACATGCGCAGCACGGTTGTTCCCTTCCGCAACGGCATCATGCTTTCCATTGCAGCCGGACTGGCGGAGAGCAACGGCCTGAAGCGCGTCATGATGGCCAACCACGCAGGCGATCATGCCATCTATCCCGATTGCCGGCCTGATTTTGTCGAAAGCATGGATGCTGCCATCAGCCGCGGCACCTACGACGGCATCCGGCTTGTCACGCCCTATACGCACCTGACCAAAGCCGACATCGCACGGCGCGGCGCTGCCCTTGGCGTAGACTACGCCCTCACATGGAGCTGCTACAAAGGTGGGCAGGTGCACTGCGGGTGCTGCGGCACCTGCTGCGAACGCAGGGAGGCACTGCGCGAGGCAGGCATTGACGACCCGACCGTCTACGCGTCGGAGACATCTGGCACCGCAGCCGCCGATCATCAATCATAAAGGACAATCACCAACATGTATTACATCAAAAAACAAATCGAGATATCTGCCGCCCATCGGCTCGACCTCCCCTATCAGAGCAAGTGTACAGAGGTGCACGGGCACAACTGGAAAATCACGATCTACTGCAAGTCCGACCGGCTGAACGAGAACGGGATGGTGGTTGACTTCACGCATATCAAGCAGCAGGTGAAAGACCGGCTGGACCACAAACTGCTCAACGATGTGCTTCCGGGGCTGAACCCCACTGCGGAGCATATCGCGCACTGGATCTGCACGCAGGTAGAACACTGCTATCGGGTCGATGTGCAGGAGTCAGACGGCAACATGGCATCATATGAGGCAGATGAGGCATGAGCGGCACGTACGGCATCAATGAGATTTTCTTCAGCCTTCAGGGAGAAGGCTTTCATGTCGGTACGCCGGCTGTGTTCATCCGGTTTTCGGGCTGCAACCTGCATTGTGCCTTCTGCGACACGCAGCATGAAGCGCACGTGCCGATGACCGCCGACCAGATTGTCCGGACCGTCAGCCGCTACGACGCCCCCCTGATTGTGCTCACCGGCGGTGAACCCTCGTTGCAGTCAGACCAGCCCCTGATCCGGGCGCTGCGCCGCCTGGGACGCGTCATCTGCATCGAAACGAACGGGACACACCCCCTGCCGCAGGGCATCGACTGGATCACCTGCTCGCCCAAAGCCGGGACAACACCCGTTCTACGCCGGGCCGATGAGCTCAAGGTCGTCTACACGGGCTCGGACAACGTGGAAGACTGGCGGCAACTGATCAGTGCCGACCACTGCTTCCTGCAGCCCTGTAGCGGACAAAACACCGATGAGGTGGTCCGCTATATCCTGCAGCATCCACACTGGAGGCTCTCTCTTCAGACCCACAAACTGATTAACATACGCTGACAAAAAGTCCTGTCATCACCTCTCTCCATGTCATCCGACCTGCTTCATATCGTGCGCAGCGACATCCGGCGCAGCTGCAGCCTCCCGACAGGCTGCCGCGTGCTTGTGGGCGTGAGCGGAGGCGTGGACTCGGTGGTACTGCTCCATGTGCTTCAGGCGCTGCACTATGACTGCATCGCTGCCCACTGCAACTTCCGGTTGCGCGGCACAGCGTCGGCACGTGACGAGCAGTTTGTCCGGCAGATGTGCCACGACATGGGCATCTGCCTCGTTTCAACCGCGTTCGATACGTCATCCTACGCCCGTACGCATGCCCTCTCCATCGAGATGGCAGCCCGCCAGCTGCGTTATGAGTGGTTCGAACAGCAGCGTCAGGCCCTCGGAGCAGACAGCATCGCTGTGGGCCACCATCAGGACGACCAGGCCGAGACTTTACTGCTCAATCTGACGCGGGGAACGGGTCTGCGGGGGCTGTGCGGCATGTCGTTCAGGCGGGACAATGTGGTCCGGCCGCTGCTCGGAGTGACACGTCGTCAGATTGCAGACTACGCCATGCAGCACGGATTGTCGCACGTCGAAGATCACACGAACCGGGACGATCATTTTGCACGTAACCGCATGCGCAACCAAGTCCTGCCGCAGTTGGAACAGGTCAATCCCGCAGCAAGGCGTAACCTGAACCGTACGCAGCAGCATCTGCAGGGCTACCTGAGGCTGGTTGACCGTCTGATGGACGACCTGCGGGCACGTCTGTGTACAGAAGACGGTCAGCGGCTCCTGATCTCCATTGACCAGCTGATGCAGACGGCTGACCCGGTGACGGTGCTGCATGAACTGCTCTCCGGCTACGGGCTGAACGACTCGCAGAGCAGACAGATTGTGCAGGCCATGCATTCGCAGCCCGGACGTCAGTTCGCCACACCCATGGCCACCGTTACGATAGACCGTCAGCACCTCATCGTGACTCCCCTCATGGCGGCAGGAGCCATGCCGCAGATTGACTTACAGATCCTGCCCATGCAGGCTCCGCTGCACTACCCGGAGCCGACCGCACCCTATGCTTTCTTCGATGCCGATAAGTTGGGGACGGGACTCTATCTGCGTCACTGGGAGGCCGGCGACCGGTTTGTGCCGTTCGGTATGCAAGGAAGTCGTAAGCTGAGCGATTTTTTTATCGACCAGAAAATCTCACGCGACCGGAAACCGCTAATCTGGCTGCTCTGTACGGCTGACGGACGCATTGCGTGGGTGGTCGGACACCGGACGAGCCAGTTGTTTCGGGTTGATACGCACACGACGCGTGTGGTCAGAGTTGAGGTACGATAAAATTTGCGTGAATCAGGAAAGTTGCCTACCTTTGCGCCGTTAAATCCGGAGGAGAGTTGCCAGAGAGGTCGATCGGGCCGCACTCGAAATGCGGTGAACGGGTAACTGTTCCGGGGGTTCGAATCCCTCACTCTCCGCAGAAGCAAAGCGGAACTGCCGTCAGGTGGTTCCGCTTTTGTTGTTGTGTGAGGGTTCGTCTTCAGACACTCCATCACTCTCCGCAGAAGCAAAGCGGTTCTGCCGTCAGGTGGTTCCGCT
>JAFUXZ010000074.1 GCA_017470795.1 Paludibacteraceae bacterium | reverse complement strand
TAAAAACCACACACGACTCCGATTGCAGCCTACCTGAATTTCAAGGCCACCAAGAAGATTACACGATACATGATGCTTGCTTTCTATATCGACAAACTGTTTGACTACCTGCCCGACTACACTATCGACGGAGTAACTATTCGCCGGAGTGCCACCCCCTATTTCGGCATGGAACTCAATCTGACCATCTGACCAGATCTTCAAACGAACTCTAAAAACAAAAAATAACAGCCCATGCATACACAAAACATCCAGACAAGAACATCGGCAGCACACAGCATGCTGCACATCCCACACATCCTGACCATTGTCCTGTTGCTCCTATGCTGTGCAGCATGCAATCAGGAGACACCACTGACCGCGGAGACAGATGTGGAAATTACGGTTCAGCTGCCGCAAGGCATCAGTGCAAGTCAAATACAGTCACTGCAAATCACAGCACACAACGTCAACACCGGTCATGACACACCTCTGGCAATTACGCCGACAGACAGCTGCACGTATGAGACACGCATGACGGAGGGATTCTACGACCTGTCACTCACCGGGCTGATTCTGCTGTCAGACACGGCCCGGACCACCATCAGCATGCAAGGTTATACGGCAGCCAATGCCATCAAAGGCGAAGGGTGCAAAGTGCGAATTGAGACACACGTCGTCAATCCGTCGAACGACTTCGTCATTGCAGAGATATTCTTCACCGGCACCCTCACTCCGGAAGGTAAGCAATACAATGGTGACAAATACTTCCGCATATACAACAACTCGGACTCCATACGCTACGCAGACGGTTTGATACTGATGGAGTCGGACTTCCTGACTGTCAACAAGTATGACTTTCAGCCCGACATCATGAACGAAGCCATGACTGTGAATGCCCTGTACCGCATCCCGGGCAATGGGACAGACGTACCTGTCGGGCCACACAAATCGCTGCTGATAGCTGACAATGCCATTGATCACCGACAAGCCAACCCAAACTCGTTTGACCTGTCAACGGCAGACTTCGAGTGGTATGACGTGTCAACCAATGCCAACATTGTTGACATAGACAACCCGCTTGTTCCGAATCTGGAAAAAATCTACTGCTACACACTGACCATATGGGTTCCTCACAACAGAGGATTTACCGCCTTTGCACTCGGTCGGCTACCGCACGACATGACTGTTGAAGAATATCTGCAACGCGGTTGGTACACTTACGAATATGACCTATACACTTCGGCCGGAGTGTCTCACATGTCGCAATCAGCCTACCGCTTTGAGAACGATTGGATTATTGATGCCGTCAACTGCAGCGTTGAAGCAAAATTTCAGGGACTGGTCACCGCAACAAGTCTGGATTGCGGATGGACACATTGCGGCACGATTGATAAAGACAAGACACGCTATGGCAAATCGGTTCGGCGGCGAACGGTGGCTCTTGACGCAGACGGCCGGCCTATTCTGCAAGACACAAACAACTCATCTGTCGACTTCCTGCCCGAACAGCAAGCCGACCCATTCTACTTCCAGTAATGCGTAAAGCACTATGCATCCTGCTCCTTGCCGGTTCGGTGTACGCTAATGCATCTGACCCTATCCGGCACGCACTGACCGACACGACGCAGATTGAAATGTCGGTGCAGGCTTCATGTGCAGAGAACACATCCGACTTCATGCCATGGAAAGGGAGCGGTATGCGCACAATAGGTTTCGAAGCCCATGCTGTCAAAGACCTTTCCGATGCAGACCGGATATGGGGCAGCGCGGCATATGAGTATGGACGCAAGATACAAATCAAATGGAACGAGACATCCGACTTCATGCTCCTATACCCCTACCTCACTGCCGACAGTCTCGGAGGGAACATGAACTCCGAACGCTATCTGTTTGAAGGCGGATACAGTCACAGGTGGACACATGCACATCTTGGAGGACAATTCAGATACAGAGCCTTACAGGAGTATAGAAGTAGCGACCCAAGACCTCTGAATGTTGTTGCCGATCTGACGGTGAGTGTCGTCGGCGGATGGGTGCTTGACAACCAATATATCCTCTCGTCAGATATCAGTTACCGGCGGTACAAACAAAACAGCCACATCGACTTTTACAGTGAGATCGGAAGTTTCCGGACTTACAACCTCACCGGACTGGGGACATGGAGCTATCGCTTCTCCGGCAACACAAACCAGTCTTATTACAGAGGCAACGGGCTAACAGCTACGGTCGACATCCGGCGTAATGACCTGCAGGGGTGGCAGGCCGAAGCCGCCTACGAACTTTTTGCATACGAGAAAATACTGCCTGACATCAACAACATCACACTCTGCGCCCTACGCACACAGCGGGCATACGGCGATGTTCAGTATCAGACAGATCGCTGGCTGTTTGGAGCCGAGTATAACTATGAACTCAGGAAAGGATATGAGTATCTGTATGGCGATGCTGCAGGCAATGCCTACAACCTTCTGGCACGACAGGATCAATACTATGCTGCCACGCATGCCATATCGGCACACATCCGCCGTAACGACACCTTCGGCCGGCTACACATGAGTATCGAACCAATCATCGGACTGAACAGCCACTCCTGGAAGTACAAGCAGCCACTGCGCCTGATTGAGACCACACACATAACGAGCCAGCTCCGCTACGAAATGAACTACACATGGCTCAAGCAGCACAAACTGGCATGGGACATCAGTATCGGCTACGACCCATGCATCACACAACATAATGATTTGACGACAAGCAGCCCGGCGCAAATCACCCATGAGATGCTTACCACCATTGCCACATACCTCAGAACAGACAGAATACATGGGCAGGTGAGTGTGCGTTTCGACCTACACACAGGGCATCGCATCAACTGGTTTGTCGGCATCCATGGAGCAGAAATCAGACACCTCAACCCCAATGCTGACGAATGGCAGATTTGTCTTCAGTCAGGCATCACACTGTAAGTTACGGACGAACCACACAAGTCTCCACACGTCCTAAAAAAAGACGAAGAAAGACGTGGAAGTTCACACAAAATAAGCATCAAAAAAAAACACATGAGACGCATATTCCTACATATCATCACAGCAATAATCCTATGGGCCACCAACACAATCTACACGATAGCCGCCAACACGCTACCGGTATGGTCAGAAAGCTTTGAATACAGCACACTGACCACTCTCGGATGGACCCAGGAAAGTCTTTTGGGTTCCGCCTTGTGGACGATTGAAGACCAATCGGCAGGCTATCCAGGACAAACATCTGACGGAACGAAAAGAGTAGCACTGCGCAACCAGACAGGACAGACACAGGGATACATCACACGACTGATATCGCCGATTATCGATTCGAGTATGATGTATCAGCCACAACTCATCTTTGATTACGCCCAACCCGCCTATGCAGGAGACTTTGACACGCTGCGCGTCTACACCCGTACTTCAGCATCGGCACCATGGGTGCTCGCTCGCGAGTATGACCATGCTGTTGCCACATGGACAAGCGACACTATCGACATCGCCAATAGTTATAAGGACTTTCAGATGATGTTTGAAGGAAAAGACAACATGGGACGTGGCATTGCGATTGACAACATCAGGATTCGCTCAGTCTCAACCTGTACCCCTCCGGAAACAATCATCATTGACGACCTGAGTTCGGATGCCGTAGCTGCTCATTGGATTGGGAGTCTGAATAGCGACGGATTCAGAGTGATTATCACGGAGAGAGATACTGAACACCCGGAACTCCTTGATTCTGAAATTGCTGTTGACACCATCACCGAAGACTTTGCATTTGCATCCGGACGCGTCCTCGAATATGGGACAAACTACAACCTGTATGTACGTGCTGTATGCCAAGACGAATCCAGCACGTGGAAAAAGATTTCATTCACCACCCGATCACAAGCAGACTTGCCATTTGTCGACGACTTCAACAGCACAATTTGCTATGATGCCAACATCCTGCCAAAACACTGGACCTGTGCCAACATAAACATGGGGAGCCCGGCAAATCTGATGAGCCCGTTCATCAACTGTACCACCCCTCTCAATGAACGCTATCGATATGCATCAGACTCAACGAGTTGTCTTGCTTTTGCATGGGGAAACGTGTACACATCCATTCCGGCAGGGAGCATCGCGTATGCCGCCACTCCCGAACTCAACGTCAGCACGCTGAAAGAGGTACAACTCAGGTTCAGGGGGACGACGTATAACACGTCTTCATACATCAGTGCAAACAAGGTGATTGTCGGCGTGATGAACAGCCCTGTCGACTACAACACGTTCACACCCGTTGACACCATCGACTTCGGCATGGCCAACACTTACAAGACACACATCGTAAACTTCGACCGATATGACGGTAATGGGAAATTTATAGCCTTCGTATCTGACTTTGAGAATTTGGAAAACAGATTCTTCATTGACCACGTTGAGGTCGCACAACGGCCGGACGTAATCCAGCCAGACCGGATTCATATTGCAAACATGGATGCGACAAACATGACGATTGATGCTGACATGCATGATGCTCCATTCTGTAATATCCGCATCACCGCCGCCCCGATGAGCGAGCCTACCGGCTTGGATAATGGAGGTGAACTGCTATACACAGCCAAGCAAATCAGCATTCCTCATCAGATTCCGCTCACTAATCTACAAGGCCGATGGGTTGACATCCGCATGCAGGGCTTTGACGGCAACAAACTTTCCGAATGGTCAGACCCTCTGCACATTCTTGTTGCATCCGCAATGGACTCGCTGCCACTTATTTGTGATTTTGAGCCTGACGAGTATTCTAAAATATACACTGCTGCTGATCTTGACAGCACAATCGCACACCTGTCTAACACAGACCTGCATGCACGCCGCATGCCGTACGAGATTGTCGTATCCACCCCATTGCATCCCACACAAATGACATCCATGCTCAACTCCGGGCGAGTCATGAGTGGGAGTTACTCCGTTGAACTTAAAGGGATTGGACAATACCTCGTGCTTCCACGACTTCCCGAGAAAGCCGACCACAGGAAACTTATGATGAGTTTCTGCCTTTCTGAAGCACAGAGCAACTATCAAGGGATGGCACGTGTTGCCGTTGGAATAATGGACAATCCGTACGACCAAAGGACCTTCACACCTGTTGCCACGTTTGAAAGCAATAATATAGAAGACATCATAAAATGTCAAGTCGCATTCGATACTTACAACGGCACCGGCAGATATATCGCCATAATGGCTGTAGAAGCCAAACAGCCTATGATCGATGGCATGTATTACGGCTCATGGAGTCGTATTGACCAGATATATATTGACAATTTCGAATGCATGCCGGCCACACAAATCTCCGTGGAGCCACAAGGCAATGAAGCCACAATACGCTGGCGTAATAATGGAGCTGACGGATGGCGAATACGCGTAAGTGCAGACAATGCATTTGACGAAATCATAAAAGACACCATCGTTCAACAGCCAGATATCGCAGTACGAGTAGACGGATTGCTACCTCTCACAAAGTATTACTATGACATCACAACACGCTGTGACCACATAAGTCAACCAACAGAAACAG
The DNA here is from genome assembly GCA_017470795.1 of Paludibacteraceae bacterium. Taxonomy (GTDB): domain Bacteria; phylum Bacteroidota; class Bacteroidia; order Bacteroidales; family Paludibacteraceae; genus RGIG4928. The sequence goes on along the minus strand of JAFUXZ010000074.1, from coordinate 2,694 downwards.
GATTCTTCCACACCCAATGTGGACGATTGGGCACACCATACTTCGAAGGATTCGAGAACATTCAATCCGGACACTTGAAGAGCCAGAATACGACTCCAAACTGTTGGGACTTTATCAGGATTAACATCGGAGAATCATATTTCCCATACATATGTCAGGACGTATGGGAGAATTTCGCAAATAACGGAACAGAGTCACTCGTATTTGGCCATGCAAATGCATATACGCTGCCCGTATCAGGAAAAATGGCGGCCATTCTTCCTAAATTCATGACTGACACCAGAAGCCTTGAATTTTCAGCTTGGATACGCGGGAATGGATATTACTCCGGATTAGACACTCTGTTTGTCGGCACCCTGACTGACCCGACCGACATAAATACCTTCAATGCAATAGACAGCATTGTTGTCAACTCAAGCAAGTATAAAAAAATCTATGTAAGTCTGGCCAAAGCCACAGGAGCAGACGAACGCATTGCTCTTGTAAAACATGAACATATCGGTGATAAGCAGGATATTTTTGTTGATGATGTTCAAGTCAGCATCCGCCCTATCAGCAACAGAATACAAAACGTACGCGCAACAAGAATCAGTCAACATGGAGCCATAATCCATTGGAGCTCTGATGGCGCGACACGCTACCAAATCATTCTCTCTACGCACGATATTGCCCCGGACTCCTCCGCATTCACGCCATCATATATAGCATTTGACACTATAGTCAATCAACATCCAGCTAACATCCAAACCCAACAGATTGAAACTGGAACAACGTACTATGTCTACATCAGGAGTATTTCCTCCACAGGGAACTTCGGCCCATGGTCTTCACCATGTAAGATAGTAACTGCATGTGACGCACTACAGATTCCATACTATACATCCTTTGAGACTGAACCTACCGGAAGCTTGAACGCCAATACCCCAGATTGTTGGTACACAGAACACATAGACATAGACGGGCATCACTACCCATACATCATGAATAATACATTCTGGGCAAAAAGCGGCAAAAACGTATTTGCTTTCTGTCGACCACAATACAACCCTGACGATGCCTTGTATGGTATTGCCCTACCTGAATTTGATGCAGATATCCGCACATTAAGACTGAAATTCTATGTCCGGAACTACAGTTCGAACCTGAATGATGAACTTTATGTCGGAGTGGTTGGAGATAAAGAAGACATGAGCACATTCACACTTGTTGATACAGTTGTCGTCAACTCAAGTGCATTCCAGAAAGCCGTTGTTGACTTCAGAGATTACCAAGGAAGTGGACGATACATTATGCTGGCAAAAAAGGCCACACCCAACGGGTCACGAATGTTCTTGATTGATGATGTAACAGTAGAATATGCTCCTGCTTGTGAAGATATCACCGCAATTCATTTCAGCGATATTAGAGAAAATGGAGTAACAATCGCAACCAATCGTACCAAGGCAGCACAATGCCAATACCTAATCTATGAATCTTCTCAGGGAGATAACTTCAATGGGCCAGAGGAAGCGGATGATGTCCCACTGATTGACACAATAACGACCTCCAAAGCATTAAGTATCTTATCCAATCAATTGAGGCCAAATACCACCTATTATGTGTATGCTCGATCTGTATGCAACGAATGGGCCAGGGGGTACTGGACCGAAAAGCCTTTCTCATTTACCACACCCTGTGGTGTAATATCCCCCCAGGCACTGGGGACTGTCGATTTCAACAATGAAAACGATCTTAACTGCTGGACAACAGGCATTGTCAGTGGCAGCAATGCAAAACCAACCATCAGCCATGACGCACTCCACTTTTATGAAAACACCACAACAAGCGGTTCGTATGCCATCATGCCACCCCTTGACATTGACAGCATCCGAAAGTATCAGGTCTCTTTTAACTTATATGCAAACGAAAATTTATCAGGCATAACCAATCGCTTAAATGTTGGTGTGATTACGAGGAGAGAGGATCCATCCACTTTCAGTTCACAACGCATCATTGTAGCCCCTGCTACTGCCGCCACAGATGCCCCACGCTACACTGTCCGTTTTGATCAGTATGCTGGAGACTATAACGATGAGTATGGCAAACAGATTATGTTCTTCACGGAATCCGGTGATTCTATCCTTGACTTATATATCGACAATGTTAGGATAGATACCATCAATGCCTGCATAGAACCATCAATCATTACTACGCGACAAGCTTCAGATGGGAGCGTTGCTATTAGTTGGGAGGATGTAGCACCCTCTTATAGATTGCAAATCACACGCCATCCACAGGTGAATCAGGAGATTGTGATGGACACACTCCTATATACACATCAGGCAGAGATTCGCGACCTCCCCTCGGGAACGTATTATGTATTCATACAGAGCTTGTGTGATGATTACTCAATCAGTCGTTGGTCTAACTGGAGTGAGATTGGAGTTGAATGTGCTGTCGGACGGATGTTGCCCTACAATGAAACTTTTGATTCAAACACGATGCTTGTTAATCAGATGCCGGATTGTTGGTCTGCATTCTATGGGGAAGAGTCTATGGGAGCCTATCCACGTCTCGTTCAAAATGGATACTATGCTTCGAGCGGTGACATTTCTGTCTGTTTCTATGCGCCCTCTAAGGGTGTGGATGCCATTGCGGTACTCCCGCGTATCAACACCACGCTGAAAGATGCTACTCTACGATTTAGTTGGGCAT
>JAFUXZ010000073.1 GCA_017470795.1 Paludibacteraceae bacterium | reverse complement strand
GCGGCGCAAAGATTTATGCCGAAATGGTTGGCGCCGGCATGTCGGGCGATGCCTATCACATCACCGCCCCGCACCCGGAGGGTATCGGAGCCATGCTGGTGATGAAAAACGCCCTTGAAGACGCGCAGATGAAGCCCGAAGACATTGACTACATCAATGTACACGGTACGTCGACGCATCTGGGTGACATTGCCGAGCTCAAAGCCGTCAAGTCGGTGTTCGGCGAGCATGCCTACAACCTCAATATCAGTTCGACGAAATCCATGACGGGGCACATGCTGGGAGCCGCAGGCGCTATGGAAGCCATGGCAAGCATCCTGGCAGTGCAGAACGACATCATCCCTCCCACCATCAATCATGAAGAGGGTGATGACGACCCCGAAATCGACTACAAACTCAACCTTACGTTTAACAACGCGCAGAAACGCACCGTGCGGGCAGCCTTGTCAAACACTTTCGGTTTTGGCGGACATAACGCAAGTGTGATTTTCAAGAAATACGCTGACAAGTAAGTGCTCAGACAAATCAAGAACAAGTTAAGGCTCCTCTCGAACCGCCGAAGGGAGCCTTACTTATTTTGGCGTAAGACGCTTGGATTCACACCGGGCGATATCCGCCTGTATCAGCAGGCCATGAGACATCGCTCGGTATGTGCCGCAGAGCATGCGCCGAGTAACGAGCGGCTCGAATATGTCGGCGACGCCATGCTCTCGGCCATCGTGGGCGACCTGCTCTATCAGCGGCACCCGAAGAAGCGGGAGGGATACCTCACGCTGATGCGCTCAAAGCTGGTCAAGCGGGAAACGCTCAACTACATTGCACAATGTCTGCGACTGGACACGCAGTTGCATCATGCGCTTAAGAGCGGCACCGCCGGGCACGACGTATACGGCAATGCCTTTGAAGCCCTGATAGGCGCCATCTATTACGACAAGGGATACAAGACCTGCTACCGGCTCATTGAGCGAATCTTCTTCACCAATCAGATGGTGGACTTGTCGCAGCTCATCGTACAGACCCTTGACTACAAGTCAGAGCTCTTCAAACTGGCGCAGCACCAGCATGTCAACCTGACCTTTGAAGTGCAGGACGAACAGGTAGAGAAGAACCTGCATACCTTTACCATCGCAGCCTGTTGGGACGGTCAGCCACTGGCCGTAGGCACAGGACACTCGAAGCGTGAGGCCGAGCAAAAAGCCTCAGCCACGGCTATTCACAAACTCGGCATGAAGATAAAAGAATAAAAGCCGTATCTTTGTGGCAACACAATACAACACTATGGAAACGCACTATGCACGCATGATAGCCGAGAAGGCAGAGCAGTATGGCGACAAGGTCGTGCTGCGCTATCAGCCTCTTGGGCAAACAGGATGGGAGTCTGTCTCATGGAAGCAGTTCGCACAGCATGTCGACAGCTTTGCAAACGCCCTGATTCGTCTCGGAGTTGAGGAAGGCGATCGTGTGGGGCAGTACTCGCAGAACATGCCGGAAAATTTTGTCATTGACTTTGCCCTGTACAGCAACCGTGCGATTGTAGTACCGATTTATGCCACGTCATCTCCGGCACAGGTGGAATATATTGTCAACAACTCGGAGATGAGAATCATCGTGGTGGGTGAGCAACAGCAGTATGACGCTGTGTGCGAAGTGATTGGTCATTGTCCGACGCTGGAGCATATCATTGTCATTGACCCATCAGTTAAGATGATGCAGGACAACGGCCGTTCGGTCTACTATGCAGATTTGAAGGAGGGGGGTACCGACCACGTACAGACAGCCATGCTGGAACGACGTCGGCAGGAAGCCCGGCTCTCTGATACGGCGGCTATCCTGTACACTTCCGGCACTACGGGAAATCCAAAGGGGGTGGTGCTGACTCATGAAGGATTCATTCAGCAGATGGAGAATCATGATCTTCGGATTAAGGTCAGCGAGAGTGACGTGTCTATCTGCTTCCTGCCTATCACCCACGTTCTGGAGCGCACATGGTGCTACTATCTGATGCATCGTGGAGCACAGATTGTGGTCAACCTGCGGCCACAGAAGATTCAGGAAACCATCAGGCAGATACACCCCACGATGATGACCGCTGTGCCACGCTTTTGGGAAAAAGTCTATATCGGCATTCGTGAGAAACTTGGCGGCTATAATCCCATTATGCTCGGCGTTGTGGCTTGGGCAATGGCTGTCGGAGAGAAGTACAACATCGATTATCTCAGGAACGGCCGGAAGCCGGGGCGCTGGCTTATGTTGCGCTATAAGGTGGCCGACAGGCTGATATTTTCGAAAGTGAAGTTGACAGTCGGCATCGAGCGCGGCCGCCTCTTTCCTACCGCAGGGGCTTCCATGTCCAATCAGGTATGCTTGTTCCTGCGCAGTATCGGCATCCCAATCTGCTATGGATATGGACTGACAGAGTCGTATGCTACAGTAAGCTGTTTTACAGAGACAGACTATGAGATTGGTTCAATCGGCAAGGTAATGCCCAACGTGCAGGTACGTATCAGCGATGATGGAGAAATCTTAATCAAGGGCAAATCAGTCACCCCGGGCTATTACAAACTGCCCGAAGTCAACAAAGAAGCTTTTACGGAGGACGGCTACTTCCGCACCGGGGATGCAGGATATCTGAAAGGCGATACACTGTTCCTCACCGAGCGTATCAAAGACCTTTTCAAGACTTCCAACGGGAAGTATATCGCTCCACAACAGATAGAGATGCTTCTCGCCACGGACGCTCTAATTGAACAGGTGGCTGTTATCGGTGACCAGCGCAACTATGTCACTGCACTGATTGTACCCAACATGCAGGCCCTGCAGCAGCAGGCGCAGGCAAACGGCTGGGACACCACCCCTGACGCATTGATTGAAAATCCGGAAGTCTATAAACTCATCGAGTCGCGCATACATGCACTGCAGCAGCACATGGCTCCTTTTGAAGTAATCAAGAAGTTTACGCTAATCAGACGTGGCTTCTCGATTGACACCGGCGAACTGACCAACACACTCAAGTTGCGTCGCACGATTATTCAACAGAAGTATGCCGCGTTGATTGATGCGATGTATGCCGATAAACCCGATCCGCACAAGATAATCGGATAACTCCTGTCTGCCTCATGGCCACTCCTCGTGTCAGCATCATCATTCCTGTATACAATGCAGGGACACGGCTTGACGGATGTCTGCAGTCAGTTGCAAGACAGACGATGACCGATTGTGAAGTCATCATTTTGCTGGACAAACCGACAGACGGCTCTGACGAGCGGTGTCTTCATTGGGCGCAGCAATATCTCAATTTACGTGTGGTCAGCAATACAGAGAATCTGCATATCGGACAGAGCAGGAATCGGGGGGTGGACATTGCGCAGGGCGAGTACATCGGATTTGTTGATCATGACGATTGGATAGAGCCGGAGATGTACGAATGCCTGTATGCGCGGGCACAGGAGACAGATGCCGACATTGTGATAAGCAACGTACGCACGACGCTGAGGCACGATGATGCCAATGTGGATCATCTGCCCGCACAGCAGGATGCTGCCTCAATGCAGCAGGAACTCCTGCAAGACCTGATTTCATCGGGAGGTGCTGATCGGCATAACTCTTTCTATGCATCCATATTGGGCAATCTGTACCGCAGATCATTTCTCGAGCAGAAAGGGCTGCGTTTTGTGGATACGCGGAAGATTACCCCGGAGGATCTGATTTTTAATATCATGGCCTTTCATGCTGCCAATCGGATTGCTGTCGTGGACCAGATATTCTATCATCACATCAATCATAGTTCAAATGCGGGTTCTGCTCCTGCATATCGTGACTACCATCTGCGTGAGGCAGCATGGCGGGTGATTGATGAGCACGTTCGTCAATGGCCGGATTATAATACGTATCAGCATGCGTTGCGTCAGGGAATGACCAAGCAGGCCATTGCCATCATGGCAGAGACAATGGTACATCATCCGCTGCAAGTCAGAAGTGTCAGCCGATACTTCAGAGAATCGGATTTTTATCAGGAGGCTGTGCAGGAATATGACTTGCCTGAACACCCGAATTTAATCAAACGCCTGTTTCGTCACCTCGTGCTGCGTGCTATCAGGCGATAGACTATATTGACCCAAAGGACAGGGCCTGTGGATTTTTTCCGCAGGCCCTGTCCTTTTGAATCAATGCATCCGTTGTATTGGCGGGATAAATGCGTCTTCAATGTATTGCAGGCAGAATCCGTCCCCGTCTTTTAAGATTGCGGCAGCATCAAAGCGCACGTCCTTGCTGAGCTTGTTGGCCTGTATGTAGGCGCGGGCAGCATCGACCATGCGTCGAATTCGTTTACGGTCAATCGCATCGAATGGCGACATCAAAGCATCACTGGATCTGGACTTGACCTCCACGAAGACCAGTAGCTCGTTGCTCTCTGCAATGATGTCTATCTCCTTGTTGCCGGAATGCCAGTTGGTTTCGCGGATGACATAGCCGCGTTCTATCAGATAGTCTGTGACGTAGGCTTCACCCTCATGACCGAACTGATTATGTTCTGCCATACGCGATGATGATGTTTAGTCAACAACCTCGGCGATGCACTCAATCTCAACTTTGGCTCCTTTGGGGAGTGTCTTTACAGCCACTGCAGAACGGGCAGGATATGGCTGTGCGAAGAATTCAGCATATATCCCATTCATGGCGGCAAAGTCGTCCATTGAGGCCAGGAAAACCGTAGTCTTGACAACATGGGAGAGGTCTGTACCGGCCGCCTGTAGAATGGCACGTGCATTTGAGAGTGACATTCGGGTCTGATGCTCTACATCATCGGGCATGATACCTGTCTGCGGATCAATCGGCAGTTGGCCGGATACGAAGACCAAATTGCCGACTCTGATGGCTTGCGAATAGGGGCCGATTGCGGCCGGAGCCTGGTTGGTGGAAATGTTTTTCATAAGCATGTATTGGACTGTGTTTATAATGAAAAGATTCAATCTTCGGCCTCAGACATAGGCTCTGCACTCACCTCAAAGACCGATTTACCATTATATGATGATAGGTCGGACGAGAGTTGAATTACGACGTGATCGGGAGAAAGCCCCATTTGATTGACAAAATAGTCAGTCAGAATCCGTTGACGCATCTCTGCACGTTGCATGACTTCTTGTTGCAGCAACTCGTTTCCGTAGTGTAGAAGAGCCTTTTCGGTGAGGTTCTTTCCCTGTAACTCAGAGGTAAAGTCGTTCAGCTCTTTGTCTTTGATCTCCATGACAACCATCTCATCAGCAGGAGACAGCCGTCCCTCCAGTTGGTGTTGCTGGCGATAATAGTCTGACTTGATGTCAAGGAGAGCTTGTTGTGTGAGTGCCTGCTCCAGATTAAATTGTTGCGTCATGACCAACTTAAAATCTGATCGTCTGTTCATGATTGAAGCAATTTGGGCGAAAGCATCGTACTGCGTACTTGTAAAGTCGGGATGTAGCGGATCAAACTTAATATCCCGCAAAGCATCGCTGTTGCCCATGCCAAGCGCGCGACCAAGCGAAACGAATGGCGAGGCGGTGGCTTTGACAAGCAAATTGCTGATGGTCTTCCACACAATCTTTCCGTAACTGAATTCAGGATTGTTCAGATCTCCTTTGACGGGTACGCTGAAAGCAATCTTCCCATTGATGTCTTTGAGCAGTCCGATGGCCATACGCAAGGGAATAGCCTTGTATTCGGCATCGATTTGCTTGTTCTTTTTGCCGACTGTGGCATTATAGATATCAATGGAGTTTGTGCCGTTTATCTGGCCTGCTGTAACTTTATTCTCACTCGTCAAGGACAGATTGCCACCTTCAAGGGGATTGCCGACGTAGTATTCTGCATAAGGCGAGAAATGCTTGAGCTGCAGGTTGCGAATCAGGATGGACAATTTCTGATCCGAGTTCTCAAAATCAAGCCCACCAGTCCAATGAATTATAGCTGTACCGCCTTCAGGCAGACGTGACATCAGACTGACGTCATTTGTCCCGTCAAGTGAGAGATTGTCGAACTTAGCGTTGATGTCGCTTAGTGTATAACTCATCGGTGAGAACAAGGTGTTGTCAACAAAGGTCAGCGTCGAATGCTGCAGGCTTGATTCTCGAACAATCAGGGTGGTTCTGGATGGCTTTTGGCTTTCGGACTGTTCGGCTGCTTCCTGTTCCTCCATGACAGGTGTGGTATCCTCCTTTAATAATCGGTCGATTGTACTCGTCCCGTCATCGTATAGTTCAAACGTACCTTGCAGGCCATCAATGCTGACAGACTGAACATCAAAGTATTCCTGTTCTGGATTGATTCTGTTCACCTGAACCGTCCCCTGATTCATAGACAAAACCTGTTGTTGCTGCTGATTCAGAAGACTTATCTGGTCTATGCGCAAAGTGCCGGCAATATCTACATCCGTAATGACGTCTGTATTCCCGGATAGATTGATATCAGCCGATAGTAGCCCTCCCAACTGCGACAGGTTTACAAAGTCTGTAACAAAGGGTTGGAACATCTTCAGGTTGATGCTCTGAAGATTTAATTGTAACTGATAGTGATTATCCTGCATCCTGTAGTTGGCATTTGCTGCCACATGTCCGCCATCTAAGAGGTTGAATGAGATACCGCCGCCTGTTGACTCTCCATCAAAGGCAAGGCCTGGGACATCAATGTTCAGGTGACGGAAGGTCCATGAAAGATCTTTTGGACGGTCTACGTATGATATTTCCCCATTTCTCAGACGGATGTCGTTGAGATAGACTTTCCAATCCGAAGGAGTGTCTATGGTATCTGGCTCATCAGAGGAGAAACGCTCTATCAGATCAGTGAAGTTAAATGTTTCTCCTTCATTGCGCACTGTGGCATGTAGTCCGGAGAGCAAGATGTGGTCTATACGCACTTCGCTTCGCAGTAAAGGCCATAAACGGGCATCTACATAGAGCGTATCAAAACTCAAGAATTGCTCTTTCATATCAGCTTCCGAACAGCGGAGTCCTTCAATACATACAGAGGTCTTGAAAAGATTTAGGCTTAAATCGTCCATCACAATCTGCCTTCCAAGCAGTTCTGGACTATGCTTCTCGATATAACTCTTGGCGATGCTTGATCCAAATAAGACAACAAAGAGTAGCACAACCAACACCAAAGCCATCAGGCAACCAGGAATCCATAGTGCGACCTTTACAATTTTCTTCATACCTAACGATTTAATATAGATAGAGAGACGATTATCTGGTTAACATAAACTTAAGGCTGACTCCAAAGTCGCTTGTGGTAACAGGATAACTGGTTGAGATAAGTGGAGTGGTGGCCTGACGTTCATAATAGAGTTGCAGGTTAACCTTCGAACTTAATACATAATCGGCAGTAGCCCGTATGGATAGCACCTTGTTGCCATTCGAGGCTTGAGTAACTTCTTCTTGAATCTTACGTAGCAATGTCTTAACATTCTTGTATGACACGTCTGCCGTAAGTTTTAGATTATTGCTGACTTTTGTCTGTCTGCCACCTTTAAGTTTCAGTATAGCATCGAAGTTTTTGATGGTATATCCTAACCCTACGACAAGTTCATTGTCGGAACTCTCAATGAGTTGAGCACTGGAGATGTTGAGCGACATATTGCGCTGCTTCCTGTATTCAACTTTTGTCATCAGACTGTTCTTTAATGTTATGTTCAGCCCAATCAGGGGTTGGAATTGTTCGGACAGGGTTACACTTGATATGTCGTAAGCCGATGAAGGAATAGGCATGTCTGTCTGCACATCACGTGTGAATCCGATTGTTTTATCTGAACCGTCACCTGCGGCAACCCATGATGAAAAACTGGTATATGCCCCGATGGTATATTTGCAGGTGTATCCATGCGTCAGACTGACGGATTGGAAGTTCTTCTTGACCCACGGAATGCGTGTCAATCCATCAAAGGTAATGCGCCAGTTAGGCAAAATCTTGGCAATTCCATAGAATGGATTCGTCGACATCTTGTTGGCATCACGCCCCATGTATGCGGCTAAGAAAGCCGGTATCATCACGTCGCCCGATGTGCGACTTACACCATTGTCGACTGTTCCGTTCGGATTATGCACATACTGCTGCTTCGCATATCCGGTTCCCTCCAAGAAGCCTGTACTGCCGTACGTCACCCCGTGATCGTAGCGGCTCTGTATGCGGCGTTGCATGATGTCCAGATTACGAATGAACTCGTCATAGGTATCACTTTGATAATTGCTTGCAGCATTGCCAATCTTTTTGAAGGCAGTCCCAATAGCTATCTGCGTGATATTATAACTTCCGGTAAAGGTCTCAGGCATACCGGCATACATATACTCGATATTTGAAGAGTTTGCGATGTAGCGTTGTCCTTGGAGTTCAATCTTAAATCCCGGGAATGGCTCCACTGTTGCACGGATGCTGAAATCAGCCGTACTTACATCTGTTGCGTGCTGCGCTACACTATCGCTGTATGAGAGCCATCCGCGCGCTTGCGCTTTGTCTAAATAGTCGCTGCCATAGAAGCCAAATGCATAGTCAAGTCCAGGAGCGATATATCCACCACGATTCTGCTGGCCGACAAATGAAGGAGTAGCATAAAAACCATTGATGGCTAAACTATTGGACTCCTGATACGTCACTTGGACACGACGTATCATCATCAAGAATCGTGTGGAGAAATCAAGCACATTCTGACCCGCAGACCGTTGATTCGGGTCTTTGGTGGTGAATGTAACTTCAATTCCGCTTAGATCATGGGGTGATGTAACGGATATGCTGTTTGGTGTGGTGTTGGAACGCTTCAGACGAATCTCCTGTCCTGTCGAATCGATGGCAACAAAGTCGAATTTCTGTGTGTTCAGACGATGGTTGATTGTCAAAGGCTCTCCTGCTTTCAGGGTAATCGTCTGTTTATATGTCTTCGGACGGAACGGCTGACGTCTTTGTGTCCGGCCGGAGAATCGTTGATTGACTTCTTTGAGGTATTTTGATTTGTTGTAAAGATTCTCGAAGTTAAACTGTGCATCAGCCTGCCATGTCCGCAAACTTGATACCTGATTACCCAGGTCTTCGGAGTCGTCACTGTTGGCTATGTAGTTCCATGAGTAGGTAGCGTTGTATGAAGCATTTGCTGTAATCCAGTCGAAGATGGGTATTTTGTTGACAGGGATATTCCAAGAACCTGTAAATACTTGCTGATAGCTATATGGTGAGCCCAAATTGCGCAGACTATGTCGGACTGTATCTTTCCAGCGGTCATAATAGTCACGCGAAAGGTCATAATCTCGGATGATTTCCGGGGTGTACATCGCTTCATCAATCGTTGAGTTTGTTGCTCCACGCAGGGTAAATTTGATGTTGCGTGTCAGGTCGTAGTTAACGCTGAAGTTGCGATTCCACATCCAATCAGTACTGAAACTTGGCTCGCTGTTGCTGACAGTCCCGTCTGCATTGAATGTTCGCAGTTGCAGTTGGCTGAACGAACGGTTCATGTCTGTGTTGAATGACCAGCTTTGGGGCAGATAGTAGATGTTGAAATCGCGAATAATCTTGTATGCGGGTTTGTTAAGTGTCTTTGATTTCTTGAATGGTTCCCAGGGCTTTGGGTTAAAGTTGAAACTGTAGTTAATTGCTCCGCTTTGTGTCTTGTCCTGATCTCTGGCTGTCTCAGAGTCGTGTTCTATCTGGTTACTGTACGAGTAACTGAAGGAGAAGTTGGCAGGGTCATAGAACATCGGACGCTTGCTTTTTATGTTCACCTTCGCGTTGGTCACCGTAAAGTTGTGACTTGTTGTGACGGTCTGTGACATGTCTTTGAGTGAGTCACGTTCTGTTTTCGTCTCAAGTTCGTCGAGAGCGTCACGCAGTTTGATGTCGGTATCCAGTGGATCGTATTTGGGTGTGAGCGTGTTGTTCGTGTATGCGTAGTAAAGCGGTATTTGCAATTTCGCTTTTTCAGGAAGCAGGCGACCAGCTTCAAGGGCGGCAGAGAAACTGAACTGGAAGTGGTCTTCCATGTTTCGCGTCAGGATGTTTGACTCAATTCCCCCATAACCTTCCGATTCATACCGCAGGGCTGCATTGACCTGAGCGATGTCAGAAACAGCGAGTGAAGCGTTGGCCATTGCAGCCCAGCCACCGTCTTCATTATACCCTTCCATGCGGAACTCGTTGACCCATATCTCACCAGACTTCGGCCGTGTGCTCCGATTGCGAACTCCGATCATCATATAGGTAACTTCCCCGAGTGTGGGGTTGCCCATAACTGTAATCCGATTGTTAGGCCGGCCGCTTTCAGTATCAAAGACAATGTAGGGGATGGTGTTGCTGACACCTGAAGTTCCCGATCGTCTTGCGGCGTTCCGTGCTTTTTTTGCATCCGTCAGCACACTGAAGCGGAAGTCAAACATGTTGTTCGGACGCCAGACTGCATGCCTGTCTGTCACGCGTTCGTTTGAATATATGCCCGCCGGAGTGAGCTCTAACGGAATCTCATATTCATAGTAATTGTTCTGCAGGTCTGTCCCGATACGTACAAAGGCTGTCAGCTCGTAGTCTGTCAGGTCTTCTGTCGGTTCATCCAGCAGTTGTTCGGCATGTACGAAGAGTTGCATCTTCTTGTAGTTACGCATGTCGAAGTTGGCAGTCTTATACACGGCCCGTGCATCATCAGGAGCCAGATTGTTGACCCGCAGCACCATGGCCTGTTCGTTCTGCTGGATGAGCTGGGCTTGTCCCGGATCGGTTTGACGCGTAATACCGGGTGGCAGGACGTAATTCACCGGAGTCTTGGTGGAGTTTTCCTCATAGTTGACAGCCTGCACGTCCAGTGTTCCGTCGGTAGTCGGTGTTGTTCCTGCAGCGTATAGCGGCTTGGTGTAGTTACGCCACTTACCGCGCACGAGGTCGAGCGTTGCCAGTCTCAAATGGGTCTCTTCTTCAAATCCGGTCATGAACATGCGGATGAATCGGATACTCTTGAAGTTGCGTATCGAGCCGATGCGTTCGTCATATTGACGGATGGGGATTTTGAACTGATACCAGTCGACGGGCACCGTCTGTCCGTTGCGTAGCGTGACATTGGAGGTTATTTTGTCCGTGATGTGGTTGATGCCGACCATCATGCTGTCTCGCTTAATCGCAACACGATACTGGTAGTACTTCTCATATTCGTTGAGTGTGTTATCCGTATTTATGTCTTCCACGTCCGGTTGCAGTGTTGCAGCCGTTCCATACGTTCCACTCGATTCCGGCGAGTTGCCCTCTGGGCCCTGATAGTATTTGTACCGGTCAAGGATGCTGCGCTGTTCTTGGTCATAGTCCGCTCCCCGATAGAAGTGATAGTTGTCACCCGCGGGGTCGTTGAACGGAGATTGCGGGTCGGCTGTCCATTGACGGATGGTGTTCGGATCCGTCACTTTGGCACGCACGGCATTGTAGTAGTTCTGGTAGGTGGGGAAATTAAACTCCTCGTCTGTAGACATGCCGTTCAGTCCGACATCCTGATTCTGTCGTGCTCCGGCTTCGTTGCTGAAAGCGTATACGGTCGATGATGTCTTTGGCACATATCCCCATACCGTAGTCTCCATGTCCGATTTGTCGCCATTCACGGGTATTCCGCTCTCAAAAGCTTTCTTTCCGTCTTTCAGAATATCTTCGCTGATGTCTCCGAGGTTGAAATACAGGTATCCGCCCTTGTGTGCCGGGTCGGCGTTGGTCAGGAAGGGGTCCATCATCCAGAATTCGATGTATTCGATGTTGGATGTTTCAAAGTCGGTGTTGTCGATCTTGCGCATCATGCCTCCCCATCGTTTTTCGGGGTTTTGCAGTGTGCCGTCGGCATTCATGCCATTGACATCAAGGTTATACGGGCCGCGTTCGAGCGGATAGAACGACAGGTTCAGTACGTTGAGGCGCGAGCTTGTCGTGGCGAGTGATTCTTTGTAGGGGAAGATTTCCTGCTCAAGCACCACGCGTACCCGATGGTCGGACAGTGCGTCCATGTCATTGGCCAGGTGTGAAGGCGTGTTACGCTGCGGCACCACCAGAACCTGATCTACACTGTACCACGAGAACAGTGCGCGGTTCTTGCCGTATTCGGTATCGTTGGTCTTCTGTGCTTCGGGGAATAATGCTGTTGCGGAGGCATTGAATGGTGTTGAGGCCAGTTTCCAATAGTTTGGATAATGGATGTCGATGTTGGTCTGCGTTGCCTCAAAGTCGTCCAGATAGGCCTGCCCGCTCTTTGTGACGGTCTTGGTGTGTCCGGGAATCAGTTGTGCAAACTCGCCGTTGACGGAGAGCGATGAGGGTTGTGTGGCGGTAATCCAAGGAACTTTGTTCAATGCGTTGGTCAGCCATGGCAGGTCGGTTCGCCATGAGGCATTCACGCCCCATATCGTGTTTGAGAGTGGCTCGCTGCCGGTGTTCACCTTGGTAGTGAGCGGCTTCTCGTTCAGGTGCATGAATGTAGCTCCGACAATCAGGTCTTTGGAGAAGGCGTAGTCGGCATGCAGGCCAAAGAGCGATTTGCGCTGCATGGAGAAGGTGGACTGATTCTCCAGTGAGACGTTCACCTGTGTTCCTGATTCGATGATGGCCTGATTGAGGATTGTCACCGTTCCCATCATGTAGTCTACGGTGTAGTCCACATTCTCGGTGAGCGTGGCTCCTCCGGCTGTAACGACCACTGATCCGCGAGGGATGTTCATGGCGTTGAGCTGTATCTCGTTGCCGGCTGTTCCTTTGTATTTTCCCTTGATGGTGAACTTGTTCTTTTCTGAGAATTCTTCGGCGACGGTGAGTGTGGAGTCATACAGTTCTTGATAGACGTACCGGTCGGCAATGGCGTCATTGCCTATCTGTTTGCGCAGGTAGGAGCCGAAGGGTTCTACAACAGGTAGAATGATGCGCCCCGAACCCGTGATGGCGGTGTATCCCTCTACGAAGTCAAAGCGGCCGTCGGGGTTCGGATTGTTCTTTCCGTCAAGGCGGTCCATGCCCAGAACGCGAATCAGCTGTTTGCCTGCTATCTGTCCTTCGTTGATATATTGCAGACTTGTGCCCACTGAATCGTTGCGGTACATGATGTACAGCTCGAATTTTTCGGCCTGCATTGTACTTGCGCCGAGCGAGTAGACGTTTTTCATCATCAGGTCCCATGTGCCGGCTTCGCTCTTGGCTCCGGGCGCATTGTTTGATGCTTTCAGGAGTTTCAGAATCAGGGTCTGCGGGGCGTTGATTCCGTCTGTACTGAATTCGCCGACCTGATAGGTCTGTCCGCCATAGGTGTATTCGTATGCAACGGCAAGCACCTCATCGGCATTAAGTGCTGTGCGCAGGCTGATAAATCCTAACGT
>JAFUXZ010000072.1 GCA_017470795.1 Paludibacteraceae bacterium | reverse complement strand
TTACCTTCACCTGTCCGGGATAGGTCATCTCGTCCTGTATCTTTTTGGCGATGTCAAAGGAGAGGAGTTCGGTCTGCTTGTCATCCAGTTTGTCTGCCGCCACGATAACACGCAGTTCGCGTCCGGCCTGTATGGCATAAGTCTTCTGTACGCCGGGGTAGGACA
Source organism: Paludibacteraceae bacterium (assembly GCA_017470795.1). Taxonomy (GTDB): domain Bacteria; phylum Bacteroidota; class Bacteroidia; order Bacteroidales; family Paludibacteraceae; genus RGIG4928. The sequence continues at coordinate 5,452 of JAFUXZ010000072.1, read as the reverse complement.
GGGCGATGTTTTCAAGGTCGTTCAGACGCTTGATGTATGCTTCAACAATCTCACGCCGCGCCCCGGGACGTGCTCCCGAAATGGCGTCGCAGGCTTGCACAATGGGTGCGAGGAGGGTCTCCATCTCGATCTCGTCGTGATGTGCTCCGATGGCGTTGCAGATGTCGGGCTTCTCGTTGTATTTCTTCGCAAGATTCATGCCAAGGATAGCATGTGGCAGTTCGGGTTCGTCGTCAGGAACTTTGCCGATGTCATGCAACAGTCCGGCACGGCGTGCTTTCTTGGGATTCAGTCCGAGTTCTGATGCCATGGCAGCGCAGAGATTGGCCGTCTCACGTGCATGCTGGAGCAGGTTCTGACCGTAGCTGGAGCGATATTTCATCTTGCCGACCAGCCGGACGAGTTCGGGATGCAGCCCGTGTATGCCGAGGTCGATGGTGGTGCGTTTGCCGGTTTCGATTATCTCGTCTTCTACCTGTTTCTTGACTTTGGCAACGACTTCTTCAATGCGGGCCGGATGTATGCGTCCGTCGGTGACGAGTTGATGTAGCGACAGCCGGGCAATCTCACGGCGTACGGGGTCGAAGGCCGAAAGGACGATGGCTTCGGGGGTGTCGTCAACGATGATCTCTACTCCTGTTGCGGCTTCGAGGGCGCGGATGTTGCGTCCTTCGCGGCCGATGATGCGTCCTTTGACTTCGTCGGAGTCGATGGGGAATACGCTGACCGAGTTCTCAATGGCGGCTTCGGAGGCTACGCGCTGGATGGTGTTGATCACGATGCGCTTGGCTTCCTTGTTGGCGTTCATCTTGGCTTCGTCCATGATCTCGTTGATGTAACTCATGGCGTCGGTCTTGGCTTCGTCGCGCATGGCTTCAACGAGGCGGTGCTTGGCCTCTTCGGCCGAGAGTCCGGAGAGTGTCTCCAGTTGTTCCTGAGCCTGCCGGTGCAGTTTGTCCAGTTCTTTGTTGCGATGTTCGATGACGGCCATCTGATTCTCTATTTCCTTCCGTCCGCTTTCGATCTCACTTTGCTGACGCTGCACGTCTGCCTGACGTTGGTTGAGTTGCTGTTCGCGCTGCTGCAGCCGGTTTTCCTGTTGGCGCAGCCGGTTGTTTTCCTGCTGCACTTTCTGGTCGTGTTCCTGCTTGAGAGCCATGAATTTCTCTTTGGCCTCAATGAGTTTGTTCTTCTTGATCATCTCTGCCTCAGCCTCGGCCTCTTTGAGCGTGTTCTTGGTGATGTATTTGAAGACCATCACCGTGCATACAATGCCGATAATGAGCGATGCGAGAGCAATCAGAATGATTGTAATTGTGTTCATCTATTTGTCTTGTTTTGTTGCGTTGTTATGGTTGTTTTGTTGTCTGCAGCGTCGTTGTGCGTCTTCACCGTCCCTACAGGTACGTCAGACGCAGTCGGGAGCACCTTTGTGCCCGACGGCGATTGAAGCATGCATGTTAGCGGATATGGGATGTTTTTAGAACAAGGCGGTTATGCTGTCAAGGACTGTTGCTCAACCGTTTTCAAGTGCTTTGTCAACCTGTTCTTCTATCGTTCTGATGTGTTCGGCAAGCATCTGTCCGTCAGCATCTTGTCTGAGGCGGTCACATTCGACTCTGGCCGAGTACGCAGTCATCATCCATATTTCTTGCGCCGACTTGTCAGGATAGGCGTTGTGCAGATGCGTATATAAATCGCTGACCGTTCTGGCCGATTTTCTGTACAACTCTTCTTCGTCCCGATCAATGCGGAGCCGCAGTGCAACCCCGTTGAGTTTGATGTTTATCATCATCTTGTCGTCCATACTCCGGCTCCTGTCCTTCACATCATTCAGAGCGACATGAGTTTGATGCATCGGTCGATATCTTTCACCATCCGGTCGATTCGCAGCCGAGTCTCCTCTTTTTGTTCGGCAGACGCAGCGAGCGAACCGGCAGTGCGCATGTTGTTCAATCGCGAATTCAGGTCGGCTATGCGTGCATTGGCTTGATGGAGCGTCGTTTGTGTGCGGCTCAGTTCCTGCTCTAACTGGCTGATTCTTTGCCGGGCTTGAGAGTACTCTGTAATCAACCGGCCGACCTTGCGCTCAAGACTTAATATACTTTCCAAGTTCTTGACAGCCATTCTCCTGAATTTGCTGCAAATATATGATTTTTCTGTCGTTGTGCCAAATCTTCTCGGTGCAAGATTAACAGATATGCAGATTCTGCACTGTGAGCGGCTTGGGCGCGTCTTGGTGCATCGTCGTCAGGACGGTGCCTCATGGGAGTTTTTGCGCCGGAGGCCGTGGCGGCTACGATGGCTGCGGGAGGGCAGAAACCTGTCCGGCACGCAGATACGGCGGTCCGGCAGGCAGGAAGTCTTGACGCTTGTCTTCTCTGCCGGCGGTGCGTGGGGTCATGCTTTGGTCCGTGTCCGGACTTGTTGGCGGCGATGTGGGTAAAGGCGTGTGGCGCATCGGCGCTCTCAGCGGTGGAGAAGATGAGTCGTTGTGCTTCTGTGTGGCTCCCGGCTGTATGCCGCCGGCATCGGGACGGGCATGCTGCGCCGTTGGCCGTGTGCAGGCACAACCCCGGTCTCCGCATGCCGCTGCCGGCTTCATACAGGCGGACTGCCTGCAGGACACCGCTGCTGTTTTAGACAGGGTCTGTGAGGATGTCTGCAGACGTCAGCCAATCGTCAGACGCGGACGATGGTTCTTAATTTGTGTGTGTAGGTGTTGGTCTGCTCGTCAATGATGCCGTTCGAGTCCAGAGGGCTGATGCGGACGCGTCCGGAGCAGTGTATCAGGCTGGTGGGGGAGATGATGATGCCCACATGACTGATGTGTCCTTCCTGTTTCTCGAAGAAGGCGAGGTCACCCGGTTGTGACTCTTCAAGGAAGGCGATGGGTTCACCCTGACTGACCTGTTGTGAAGCATCGCGGGCCAGCTGGCGGCCGAAGATGCGCATTATGGCCTGTGTGAATCCGGAGCAGTCGATGCCAAATGCGTTTCGTCCGCCCCAGAGGTAAGGCGTATTGAGCCAGTAGGGGAGTATCTGGTTGAGATTGTCTTGTGTAAGCTGCATGTTGACGCCTACCATAGCGTCACTGATGTTGAAGTCAACCCCGAGCAGGCTGAACTTGCCGTCGTGGTAGTTGGGCAGACGCGTCCCGCCGGAGAGCATGATGATGCCGCTGTTGGCTCCGGTGGGCATGGCCATCGACACGGGCATCTTGACCACGCCGAAGGGAGCGGCATTGATCTCGGCGGCCACGTCGTCGTTGAGCGTGGAGATCATCTTTCGGTCAACCCACCCTTCGTATTGGTCGGCATCTGTGCGCACGCGTGCCCACGAGCCTTGCTCTTCGAGCAGGTCCATCGTTTCGGCAAACAGAACCTGTGATACCATCTCGGCTTGTTCGGCCGCAGTACGCCGCATGGGTACAGCGCTCAGTAGCGTGATTGCTTTCATGTGACAGGAGATTCGGGACGGCTGAAATCAGCTCAGATCAGCCGGTTGGTTTGTTCGTCGGGGAAGATGATGGCGGGCTTGAAGTTGCGTGCTTCTTCCTGCTCCATCATTGCATACGACATAATGATGACTACATCGCCCGGCTGCACCAGACGCGCGGCCGCACCATTGAGGCAGACTTTGCCGGAGCCGCGCTCACCGGGAATGACGTATGTTTCAAGACGATTACCGTTGTTGTTGTCAACAATCGAGACTTTCTCGTTGGCTATGATGTTGGCAGCATCCATCAGGTCGCGGTCGATGGTGATGCTGCCGATGTAGTTGAGATCGGCCTCCGTGACGCGGACACGATGGATCTTTGACTTTAACACTTCGATATACATGTCTGTGACATTTTTCGGCTGCAAAGATAGTGCTTGTCTGCCAAAACGGCAAACGGCCTATGGCGCTACCAGCAGCAGCGAGCCCCCGGTGTGAGCGGCCTGCATCGGAGCATACTGGCTCTGAATGGTGGCGATGCCGCTGTTGTATGTCCCCGTACGGGTCACGTTGACATCGTAGGTGATGACGTGTGTCCCCTTGCTGAGGGCATACAGATGGATGTCGGTCTGTGCGTCTCTGGTGTCGCGATATAGCCAGAGCCCGTCTTGGAGCGCGCTGCCCGAGGTCTGGTCGACGGGCTCGAAGCACGCGGCGCGGTCGTCAACGATGGAGACGTACTGCATGTCGCGCCTGCAAGTGATTACCAGCCGGATCTGTACCTTGTCGCCGACATGCAGCCGGTTGGTGTGAACAAGTTTGTTCTTCTGACCGTAGACGTAGCAGTCCTTGCTGATCTGAAGCTCGTCTGTCGCTGCCGGAAGCGTCTGCGACATCCCGGCTGTGTATTGGCGATACACCGCTCCCCAGGCAGGACTGTCGCCATGGCGTACAATCTCAATCCGCCGGGCGTCCGGACTGATGCGCTGCAGTCCGTAGCCGAGATGCATCAGGGTGTCAGGCCGGAGCGGCTTGCCGTCAACATTGATTTGAACGGAGTTGGTTCCGCTCCAGGTGCTTCCGGTTGTGATTAGCGCGTCTATGACATCGGCAGCCATAGACGAGTTGCCCCAGTCGTTGGTTTGCTTTTGCAGCAAGAGCCATTGGCGGATTTCGTCAAGGGGTGCGTCCGCACCGATGAGGTGCAGCGTGCGCAGTACCTGTGCAGTGAGCCCCACACGGCTGTATCGGGCATAACCGCCGTCCTGCAGACCGTCCCACCACATGCCCTGCTGCCTGTCGCTCATCGCATGTTCCAACAGGCTATGGCATATCTGAACTGCGGCATCCGTCTGTCTGTTATGTTGCAGCGTTGCTGCTGCATAAGCCCGCTCCATCAGCCCCAACTCACCCCAGCGTGCACTCAGGGCCTTGAGCGTCTCCCGGATGATGGCTGCGGCCTGATCCGATGCTTTCTGACCTGTGAAGAGTGAGCGCGTATAGGCATACGGGGCAAACTGCAGGTAGTCCGGTTGCTGCTTCCCGTTCTTCAGCGCCTGCTTCAGTTGCTTGACAGCCTCGTTGTCGAGATAGGTCAATGCCCGCTCCGTCAATCGGTTAAGGCCGGCATGCTCTTGAAGTAAATGCATCTGCCGCAGTTCACCAATCAGTTGCAGCACCTCTGTCGTCGCCCATACGCTCGGATTGGATTGGCGGCAGTCAAACCACCGGAGCCCCCCGTCCGCGGTCTGCAACTGCTGCAGTTGCCTGACCAGTTGGTCGACGGACAGTTTGTTCTTGCGTTCGTCGGTCAGTTCGACAAGTTGCTCCATGCGTTGTTCCTGCTGTTCGGCGGCAGAGATCCATGGCGTCATCGCAAGTGTGAGGCCTTCGATGCGTGGTGCAGTCGACTTCAGCCCTATCTGCTGTGCTGCGTGCTGCTGTTTGAAGTCACTGATGGCTTGGCGTATGTCGGGGCGCTGCTCCACGATATGCCGCGCTACGGCCGTGGCAT
>JAFUXZ010000071.1 GCA_017470795.1 Paludibacteraceae bacterium | reverse complement strand
TCGCATTTTGGAAGAGGCATCTTCACTCAGGATTTGCTGAACGAGTCATTGCTTATTGATATTGCAAAGTATCATCATAAATCGGTGGCACAAATCATTCTTCGATGGATTGTTCAGCAGAATGTTATCGTAATCCCAAGAACTAGTAAGCCGGAAAAGTTGCTTCAGAACATACAGTTGTTTGATTTCAGTCTATCGGATGATGAAATAGAACAGATAGAAGCACTCAATAAGAATCTTTTTACTGGACATGGAAAGGTACGCGTTGAGCAAGATGATATGATTGTTTAGCCGGTAGTCCTAAAAATAACTTCCACTATATACATGCAAATAAACTACGCAGAAACATTCTTAAATGGTCTTTTAACCAAGTCCCAGCGGTTAACGACACAGACGAATCAGCAGGCAAGGAACTGTCTGTTGGACTATATTGGTGTGCTGACAAGCGGAAGGAAGTATATGACAGAGGTGCATCCGGAAATGTTTGATGCTTTTGAGGATGCCACGCCGTATAGGGTATTGACAAACGGTTTTTGCAGTCATGCCTTGGAGTTGGATGACGGACACCGGCATGGAATGATTCATCTTGGGGCTTCAATAGTCAGCGCTGTCATGGAAGCTGCAAAAGATGGAAGCATAAAATCTGTTGATGTCCTAAAGGGCATTGTTATGGGTTATGAGGCGGCAGTGCGCTGTGCGCGGGCTATTCAGCCGGGTCATAAGGTTCGCGGCTACCACGTGTCGGGGACGTGCGGTACGATCGGTTCTGCAATGGGCGTGGCTTTCGCCCGTGGTTACAACAAGGAGCAACTGAAATCAACACTCGGCTGTGCTGTAACGAGTGCGGCAGGATTGTTAGAGATTCAAGAAGAAGCATCAGAATTGAAACCCTATAACATAGGGCGTGCAGCGTTGGATGGCGTTGTGGCAGCACAGATGGGACGTCTGTCGCTGCAGGGGCCTGACGATGTGTTAGGAGGGAGAAGAGGGCTTCTTGCCGCACTGACAGATACGCCTCATCCGGAGTATCTGACAGATTTCTCGAACGAAGAATTTTCCATTGAAGGAATCTATCAAAAGATACATGCAGCCTGTCGTCACTGCCATCCGGCTATCGATGCGGCATTGGCAATGAGGAGTGAGCTGCATCTTTTGCCGGAGCAGGTGGAAAGGGTAGAGGTACATACCTACAAACTTGCCGTAGGCAGTCATGACCACACGGATATCCGCGGTGTAAGTTCAGCAAAGCTGAGTACGCCCTATAGTGTCGCTTTGGCTGTCGTAAGTGGCAATGCCGGTTATGCAGCGTATAACAGGGATAATCTGAACGACCATCGGATTAAGGATCTGACAAAGAAGGTGCAGGTTGTGGAAGATGATCAACTTACCCAACAGTCTCCTCAAGTCAGGGGCGCGAGAGTGGTGCTATATATGAAGGATAGGGGCGTGTTTGAAGCGTCCTGTATGTATCCCAAAGGCGAACCTGAGAATCCGCTGACTCAAGAAGAACTTGAAGATAAGTTCAGGGGCTTGGCCATGTATGGAGGCTTGAGCAGAGCCGAGTGTGAAGAGATTATTTCGGAAATCTGGAAAGAGAATTTCTCTGTAAGAAAGATTATGAATATTGTATGCAAAAGATAACAGAACTTACGACTCCCCTCAATGAGGAATCTATTGCAGCTTTGAAAGTGGGCGATGTAGTCAGCATCAGTGGCTATATCTTCTGTGGGCGTGATGCAGTGCTTCCACGTATCTGCAGGGAGATAGAGTCCGGTATGTGGGCCAAGCGGGGCATTGACCTTCGTGGTGGGGTGATATTTCATACCGCCGTCAGTCCTGCGGGGGTGGGACCCACATCAAGCAATAAGTTGGAAATAGAGAGCAGTTTTGATACGTTGTCGAAGGCCGGAATAAAAATACATCTCGGCAAGGGGGCTATCAAGGCAGAAACCGTCAGCAGTCTTGAAGAAAGCAATGCCGTTTTTGCCGTTATCCCTCCGGTGACTGCCCTGCTGGAAAGCCAGACGGTTGAGCGAGAGTGCGTGGCATGGCCGGAGTTGGGCATGGAGGCTCTGTATCGTATCAAGGTGGACCATTATCAGGCAATTATTGCCGCAGCAAAAGGAGAAAGTATCTATGGATAAAGTGACAGAAAAGGTGTCTCAATGTCTGGTAGAGGCAGGTTCTACTTTCCGTGAAGATCAGAAGGCTGCATATCGCAGAGCTATTTCAGCGGAGACACATGCAGGAAGTTGTTGGGTGATGCAGCAGGTTCTTGATAATGCTCTCGTTGCAGAACAGCAGCACAGCCCTTTGTGTGACGACACGGGCATACCGCATTTGTTCCTCGAAGTCGGACCGCACAGACAGGTGTCAGGAGAACTTATAGACCGGATTCATGAGGGAATAGCAGACGGACTTCGCCGGCTTCCCGGAAGACCGATGGCTATTATGGGCGATGACATGCAGCGTATAGATCAGTCAGG
>JAFUXZ010000070.1 GCA_017470795.1 Paludibacteraceae bacterium | reverse complement strand
ACCTGACGCGTACCCGTCGGCTTTATGCCTGCAGGGACTACAAGGTCAGAGATTCAGCGTCTGTCTGATCTGACCGACGTAATCCAGCTTCTCCCATGTGAAGAGTTCGACCTCGCGGTCGATGACATGCCCATTGCCGTCTCTGAAGTGCTTGACCACCGTCTGCGGCTCACGTCCGAAGTGCCCATAGGCGGCCGTCTCCTCGTAGATCGGGTTGCGCAGTTTGAGCCGCTGTTCGATGGCGTATGGACGCATGTCAAACAGTGGGCTGACACGCTCAATGATCGCCTGGTCCGTCAGGTCGACGTGCGCAGTGCCGTGCGTGTCGAGGAAGATGCTCACCGGGCGGGCCACACCGATGGCATAACTGAGCTGAACCGTCACCTGATCGGCCACGCCTGCTGCGACCAGATTCTTTGCCAGATGACGTGCTGCATAGGCCGCTGAGCGATCCACTTTACTCGGATCCTTACCCGAGAAGGCTCCTCCTCCGTGTGCGCAGTAGCCGCCATAACTGTCGACCACGATCTTGCGCCCCGTGAGGCCGGTGTCGCCATGCGGTCCGCCGATAACGAACTTGCCCGTCGGGTTGACCAGCAGCTTGTAGTCGGTCCGGAGCAGGTCTGCATATTCAGGATGACGGTCGATGACGCGCGGTATCAGCAGGTTCTTCACGTCCTGACAAATCTGCTGCAGCATCTGCCCGTCGGCCTCAGCCTGCGACAGGGAGCCGGAGGGGCTGATGAACTCGTCGTGCTGCGTAGACACGACTATCGTATCCACTCCGACGGCCTTGTGATGATCGTCGTAGATGATGGTCACCTGTGACTTGGCGTCGGGCCGCAGATAGGTCATCTGCCTGCCTTCGCGGCGGATGGCTGCCAGTTCGCGCAGCAGTGCATGCGACATATCCAGTGCGAGCGGCATGCAGCTCCGGGTCTCGTTGCAGGCATAGCCGAACATGATGCCCTGATCGCCGGCTCCCTGGTCCATCGGGTCGGTGCGCTCCACGCCCCGGTTGATGTCACCGCTCTGTTCGTGCAGGGCCGAGAAGATGCCGCACGAGTCGCCGGCGAACATATAGTCCGACTTCGTATAGCCGATGCGGTTAATCACGCCCCGCGCCACGCTCTGGATGTCGACGTATGCATTTGACTTCACTTCGCCTGCCACCACTACCTGACCGGTGGTCACGAGCGTCTCACACGCCACCTTCGACGACGCATCCTGTGCCAGGAAGTTGTCGAGCAACGCGTCAGAAATCTGATCGGCCACCTTGTCGGGATGTCCTTCAGAAACGGATTCGGATGTAAACAGATACATGTTGATTTGATTCTTTTGAGTTTTCTATTCTATTCACTTAACGAAAGAAGCAGCCTTGTTCAGACTGCTTCTGTTCGGATTCCTACGCAACGTCTGCGCAGGACTTTTTAGCATTTTTTAAGGTGGTTGCAAGCAGTTCAAATCTCTCCACCATGGGGTTGGGCTGCAAAGGTACGATTTCTAACCGATTCTGCAAGCCCTGTGCGGCCTGTCCTTCTGTAAACGGGCGCTGTGACGGCACGCAACAGATGCCGGCATGCTCACTTCAGCCTGAATGTGATAGCCTCCGTAACATAACAGCAGACATCCTGGCCGTTTTGTTTGCCCGGAATCCAATCGGGCATCGTGCTGACAAAACTGACCGCAGCACGGTCTAACGAGTTGTCTACACCGCGGATGACCTCAACATCGGAGATCATGCCTGTCTTATGGACAATGAATTTGACAAACACTCTGCCCTGTATTCCATTTTCCTTAGCAAGGGCCGGATAGGTCAGATTTTCCTCGATATATGCGTCAAAGGCTGACCGGCCTCCGGGAAACGAAGGAGCCTCCTCGACCGTGTCAAAAATCGTGTGCTGATGCTGTTCTTCGTCGTAGAGCACGTTCACCTGGCAGGTGGCTACAATCTCTTTCTTGTCGTAGTAGGCGGTGGCAGTAACGGTGGCAGTGCGAATATTGCTGTAGGCCGTGATGCGTCCCTTCGGGTCTACGGTAACGACTGACTTGTCAGAAGTGCTCCACTCGATGACCGGATCTTCCACAACGTTGCCCAGTTCGTCATACAGGGTGGCGCGGATCTGCTCACTGCCATTTTCATAAATGTCGATGACGCGTGGACTGAGCCGCAGTACGGCGACGTCTGCCTGAGGTTCTTCTACCGGCTCGTTTGTGCTACTGCTGCCACAAGCCGCCAACAGGAGCGCGAGGGCTGCGACCAGAGAGATCTGAATGGAAGTCGTTGTTTTCATATTGCTGTTGTTTTAGAAATTGGATCTGTCGATTTACTCTGCCGCAGCGCTACTGCGCTTCAGGGCTTCGATGCCTTCTTTGAGGGCGCGGATGCGGCCTTCTGCATCGGCCTGCTTCTTGCGTTCGTTGTTGACGACGGCTTCAGGAGCATGGCTGACGAACTTCTCGTTGTTCAGCTTGGCCATCACGCTCTTCAGGAAGCCTTCCTGATATTGGATTTCGGCTT
>JAFUXZ010000069.1 GCA_017470795.1 Paludibacteraceae bacterium | reverse complement strand
GGTGTGTAAACGGGTGATGCATAGCCATCAGCCGTCCTTCTTCGTTTGACCATTCAAACATGGGGAAATCAACGACCCACAACAGGGCAAACTTATTCTTGTCGCGCAAGCCCAAGTCGTCGGCCACTTTGAGCCGCAACTCGCACAGCTGGCGACGTGTCTTCATTGCGTCATCGCCCGACAGAATCAGTATCAGGTCGCCCGGTTGAGCCGACATGACGTCTTTGAGACGTTGCAGTTGTTCTTGCTGATAGAATTTATCGACAGAGGAGCGCACCGTCCCGTCTGCCTCAACGCGAGCGTAGACCATGCCTTTGGCTCCTATCTGGGGCTTCTTTACGTATTCTGTGAGGGCATCAATCTGCTTGCGTGTATATCCGGCACATCCGGTGACGCAGATGCCACCGATATAGGCGGCCTGATCAAAGACGCCGAATCCGTAGCCCTTCAACACGTCCATCAGTTCAACAAAGCGCATGCCGAAGCGCAGGTCGGGTTTGTCAGAGCCATAATACTTCATCGCGTCAGCCCATGGCATGCGCATGAAAGGTTCTGTCAGTTCTACACCTCTCAGGGTCCTGAACAGGTGTTTGGCCATTCCTTCAAACAGATTGATGATGTCATCCTGCTGTACGAAGGACATCTCACAGTCTATCTGTGTAAACTCAGGCTGCCGATCGGCGCGCAGGTCTTCATCGCGGAAACATTTCGCAATCTGGAAATACCGGTCAAAACCTGCTACCATAAGCAGCTGTTTGAGCGTCTGCGGACTCTGTGGCAGGGCGTAAAACTGCCCCGGATTCATGCGTGACGGCACCACGAAGTCGCGCGCCCCCTCGGGCGTTGACCCAATCAGACACGGGGTCTCTACTTCTATGAATCCCTGTTCGTCCAGATATTTTCTGACCTCCATCACCATTTTGTGGCGCAGTTCCAGATTGGCGCGCACGTTCGGACGACGCAGATCCAGATAGCGATACTTCATGCGTAGGTCATCACCTCCATCGGTATTCTCTTCGATGGTGAACGGAGGAGTCTGTGCCTGATTGAGTATGTTAAGCTCACTGACAATAATCTCTATATCACCTGTCGGCAGGTTTTTGTTTTTGCTGTAGCGCTCGCTTACCAGTCCGCTGACCTGTATCACATATTCACGGCCGAGGTGATTGGCCGCTTCACACAACTCAGCATTCGTTTCTTCATTGAACACAAGCTGTGTAATGCCATACCTGTCACGCAGGTCCACAAAAGTCAGTGCACCCATCTTACGGGTCCGCTGCACCCATCCGGCAAGGGTCACCTGACTGCCGACATGGGTGATACGAAGTTCGCCACAAGTATTTGTTCTGAACATATTGATGTGCAGTTTTGGAATATCGGTCAGCAACTCGCAAGCCGTGCTTCATCAGCATCGTCCGGCCTTCCGAGCCCTGACTCCGTCTTGATTCGTTGGTTATTCAGCAGTCACGTTGCGGTCAATCTTCGCGATAAGTCCTTTCAGCACGCTACCCGGACCATACTCCTTGAAGGCATCAGCCCCATCGGCAATCATGTTCTTGATGGTCTGCGTCCAGCGTACCGGTGAAGTCAGCTGAGCCACCAGGTTCTGTTTGATTTGCTCTGCGTCTGTCTGCGGATATGCATTTACGTTCTGATATACCGGGCATTTGGGAGCGTGGAAGGTCGTGGCAAGAATAGCCTGCTTCAGCTCTTCTGCTGCCGGCTGCATGAGCGGACTGTGGAAGGCTCCGCCAACCTTCAGTTTGAGTGCGCGCTTAGCGCCTTTCTCGGTCAGTATTGCGCAGGCCTTGTCGACGCCCTCAATCGAGCCGGAAATAACCACCTGACCGGGGCAGTTGAAGTTGGCAGCCACAACAACCTGATCGTTGATGCTGTCGCAGACTTCGTCAACCACCTCATCAGGCAAACCAATGATAGCGGCCATTGTCGAAGGCTCAATCTCGCATGCCTTCTGCATGGCGTGCGCACGTTTTGAGACAAGTACCAGTCCGTCTTCAAAAGTGAGCGCACCGCTGACAACGAGTGCACTGAACTCACCGAGAGAATGACCGGCAACCATGTCGGGCTGCTGTGCCTGTTCGTCTGTGAGGGCGGATATAACCGAATGCAGGAATACGGCAGGTTGTGTCACCTTCGTCTGACGGAGATCTTCGTCTGTACCTTCAAACATCACGTCAGTGATGCGAAAACCAAGTATCTCATTGGCTTTCTCAAACATTTCCTTCGCTTTGGGTGAATTGTCATAAAGGTCTTTGCCCATTCCGACGAATTGGGCTCCCTGACCCGGAAATACGAATGCTTTCATATTGATATGTTATTTAGTTTTACTATTGTCGTAAACAAGTGCGTCACGATATTCTGCTGACAGACTGCTCTCCGCTCTGTCTCCCACAGCCCTCTGTGAGATTAAACCAGAAAAAGCGGTGCAAAATTACAAAAAACAAATCATATAAGCCGCACCCTCTTTTCGGGCTGTCCAAGTCATTGTCAGATAGTCACATGCTCCGCTTTTCACATCGCAATCACATAAAAACGTGCGGGTTGCTGCATCATGATGCTGCGCCAAGCCGCAACGATGCCCCTGCGGCATCGCCGGCATCAGCAGACACACACGACCCTCACGCACTGCCGATGCCGGCGGATGACACCAAGGGCACTACCTACCCCGAGTCTGATGCTCCCGGCTCCGTACAGCCTTATCTTATGCCTGTCTGTCCGCCAGCTGTTCATGCTGTTCCGCCTCGTATCCCACTCAACAGCACCCCGGGAAAAACCTTTAAGAATCGCTTCAGGCCGCACACCGCCGCCGGCTTCATGAAGACGAAAGCCTTGCAGCCGCATCTCCCCTCCTGCAATCACCCCACAACCCTTCGCCGGCTCACCTCACTGCTCCCTGCGTCACGACGGTCACGGTTCGCCATGACGACTGGAACATAGAGCCCCACGTACGGACTCATTTGTCTTTCAGTGACTTAATGGACATAAGAGAAAAAAGTTGAAATTTTTTCCGAAAAAAGTTTGCGCAGATAAAAATTCCGCTCTATCTTTGCAGCCGCAAAAGCAGAACAACGATGACCAACGGGTCATGCAGGCTGATGCAGATATGATGCGGCAATAGCTCAGTTGGTAGAGCACGACCTTGCCAAGGTCGGGGTCGCGAGTTCGAGTCTCGTTTGCCGCTCCAAGCGCACGAAGCGAAACGAACGAGTTTCGCTTTTTTTCGCTAAACGGCGAAAAACGTGTTCTTGACATAAGACTGATGCTCAAGTGGCGGAATTGGTAGACGCGCTAGTTTCAGGGACTAGTGATGGCAACATCGTGCAGGTTCGATTCCTGTCTTGAGCACACAACAAGCGGATGCGTAGGTGGTGAAATTGGTATACACGCTACTTTGAGGGGGTAGTGGACGTTGGTCCGTGTGAGTTCGAGTCTCATCCTACGCACAAAGTCAAAGGCGGCCTATTGGATCTAAAAACCAACAGGCCGCTCTTGTTTTCATTCGCAACACGACGTCTCCCTACCCGGCCAGACCAGAAACGACATGACACCCGCCCACGCTGCCACATGCATCGCTCGCACCTCAACGCTGACGCTGCTATTGACCTGCATCTGTCTGAGCTGCGCATCTACCACCGAAGGACAGCATGCACAGCAACATGCAGAACACGCCCCGGACAGCATCGCCGCTGACACGCCCGACACGCTGACACTCCTGTTCGTGGGTGACTTCATGCAGCACAGTCCGCAATATCAGTCAGCCCACGTCGCAGACAACACCTACGACTACACGGAGGTGTTCCAATTCGTCCGACCCGAAATCAGACGGCACGACCTGGCCATAGGCAACCTTGAGACCACGCTCAACGGCCCTCCATACTCCGGATATCCGCGTTTCTGCACGCCGGATGCCTACCTGAACGGCATCATCGACGCCGGCTTTGACCTCCTTACGACCGCTAACAACCACTGTGCCGACCGCGGGAAGAGCGGACTGGAGCGCACCATATACCTCATGGATTCGCTGCGCGTCATGCACGTCGGGACTTATGCCGACAGCACAACGCGTGAAGCCGACTATCCGCTCATCATCAATCAGAACAACATCCGAATCGCCCTGCTCAACTTCACGTACGGAACAAACGGGATACCTGTCAGGTCGCCCAACATCGTCAACATGATTGACACCGTCCAGATCAGCCGCGACATCCACAAAGCCAAACAATCTGCTCCCGACTGCATCATTGCCCTGCCTCACTGGGGAACCGAATACAAATCACTGCCCGGCAAACAGCAGCAAGAACTTGCCCGCTGGCTTTTCAGACAGGGCGTAGACCACATCATCGGCTCTCATCCGCATGTGCCGCAACCGATAGTGGTCCAGACCGACAGCCTTGCACGCAAGCACCTGGTAGCCTACTCGCTCGGCAACTACATCAGCAACCAGTCTGACCCCAACACCTATTGCGGCATCATGCTGAGCCTGCGTCTCGTCAAGAGCCGGCAAGCCACAGAGCTTGACTCTTGTGCATACGCGCTTACCTTCGTCTCCAGACCACCTGTCGGACGGCGCAAAAGCTATCGGATATACTCCATCAACACACCCGACAGCCTGCTCAACGAGGCAGAAAAACGACTTCGCGACAACGCTGCCCAATCCGTCAGGACACTCTACGGGAAGCACAATATCGGTATTAGCGAATACTTGTTCTGACTCTTGCCCAAACACACATCTTGCACTATCTTTGTAGGCAATATAGTCAGAGGCTGATTGATGTTCCGTCAGACCGGACAACACGGCGGACACATCCTCCCCCTACAAGCAAAAGACAACAAATTATGACAGCAAATCCCTTCAAACACGCCATGATTGCCGGGCTGACGCTCGGCGTTGCGTTTGGTCTCAACTTTATCCTCAATTCGGCAGGAACAATCATAACGACCCTCCTGAGCTACCTCCTGATACTGCTCATCCTGTACATGACATACGCCTATACCTGCCACTATCGGGACAACGCACGCGAAGGACAAATCAGTTACCTGCAGAGTCTGGCCTACATCATCACGCTGTATTTCTATGCCTCGATTATTTCAGCATTCATCAAGGTGATATACCTGCAATGGATCAATACGGACCTCATCGGCAACATTCTGAACGAATCGGTCACACTGCTTGAGCAATTTGAATTCTCTGACATTGACCAATACAAGCAGCAGATGACACAAATGCTCACTCCGATCAACTTCTCCATACACTTCATCTGGTTTGACACCTTTATCGGACTTATCGTCGGACTGATTATGTCTGCCTTCACAAGCAAGAACAAACGTCGCGACAATACAATATAAAGCACATCAGACTACTTGCAGATACACTATTATGGATATAAGCATCATCGTCCCACTATACAACGAAGCCGAGTCACTTCCTAAACTATACGACTGGATTGAACGCGTCATGACCGAACATGCCTACACATGGGAGGTTATCTTCGTCAACGACGGCTCGACAGACAATTCGTGGGAAGTGATCAGACAAATCAAAGAGCGCTCTGCCAACGTGCGCGGCATCAAGTTTCGTCACAACTATGGCAAATCGCCCGCGTTATACTGCGGTTTTAAGGCAGCAGAGGGCAATGTGGTCATCACCATGGATGCCGACCTGCAAGACTCACCCGATGAGATTCCTGAACTGTACAGGATGATTACGGAAGAACACTACGACCTCGTGTCAGGCTGGAAGAAACACCGGTTGGACAATAAATTCACCAAGAATCTGCCCTCCAAACTCTACAACGCCACCGCCAGACGCATCACAGGCTTGAAGTTGCACGACATGAACTGCGGCCTCAAAGCCTATCGCAAGGAAGTGGTCAAAAACATCGAAGTTTTCGGCGAGATGCATCGCTACATCCCCTATCTTGCCAAGAATGCCGGATTCACACACATCGGAGAGAAAGTCGTCGAGCACCGCAAGCGCGAGTTTGGGACCTCGAAGTTTGGGCTGAACCGCTTTGTCAACGGCTATCTTGACCTGATGACCATCTGGTTCTTATCTAAATTCGGAAAACAGCCGATGCACTTTTTCGGGTTGATCGGCACCCTCATGTTTCTGCTCGGACTGGTGTCTATCATCGTGGTGGGTGTCAACAAACTGATTGCACTGTCACATCATATCCCGGCCATGCTCGTCACGCAAAGCCCATACTTCCATCTTGCCATATTGGCCATGATTCTCGGCACTCTGCTCTTTGTGACAGGATTTTTGGCTGAACTCATCATTCGCAATGCGCCTGAACGCAACGACTACAACATAGAAGAGACATTATGAT
>JAFUXZ010000068.1 GCA_017470795.1 Paludibacteraceae bacterium | reverse complement strand
CGACGGCCGAGAACCAGAAGGTGTCACTGAAGGTATATGCCAAGGCGCCGACGGCTCCGGCGAAGAGCAGCCCGATGCCCTGACTGAGGCTGAGCTCTTCGTCGCGACCCACGAGTAATTTTCTGCCCATGGCAGTGATGGTCCAGAACAGGAACAGGATGGTCAGTGCGCTCAAAATGGCGGACATTGAGTTGACCATCACGGCTACCTGGCCGGGATCGCTCGTGAAGAGTGTGCAGAAGTGAGCCGTGAGCATGAAGAACGGCGCTCCGGGCGGATGACCGACATCCAGATTGTAGGCACAGTCAATAAATTCTCCGCAGTCCCAAAAACTGGCGGTTGATTCAATGGTCAGCAGATAGGTCACTGCCGCGATGGCAAAGACAAACCAGCCGACCACAATGTTTAGAAGTTTGTAGTTTTTCATCATGTCATGTGTTGATGTGCGGTCCGGAATCAGCGTGATTTTTCAACCTTGAAAGAACCAATGAGGACGACCTTTTCCCGCTGTGTTCTGAACATTTGGGCAAAGGTAGCGAATTCTGCCGATTGTATAAGCCTGTCGGCTGTACGTCGGGGCAATTTTTTTGTATTGTCATCGCCGTTGGCTCGCTCAAGACGCATCGGTTGTGCAGGTTCGTGGCCGGTGGTGATGTCCGTGAGGATGCTTTCAGCAGGTTTGCGCCCGGCAGCGTCGGGTGCTGGTGAAGTCTTCTCTGTGTGTGCCGCCGACTGTCCGGAGCGCGGTCAGGCGTGCCGTGCGTCTGCCCCCGCCGGCGATGATGACCGGTGATGCGTTTCGGCCGGTGTGGCTGCCTTCCGTAGCGGCGCGCATGCAGACGGGCTCGTTGCCGACGGTGTGCATCCGTCGGTGGAGGCGTTGCTTCCTCTGTGCCTTCTGTTTGTAACGGTCTGATTTCTTGCGGTGTATGATTGTTGAGCCGTCTGCATGTCAAAAAAATGTTTATCTGTTGGTCATGTCAACAAAATCACTTACTTTTGCCGCACAATCAAAAACTAACACAAAAAACTAAATTTTTATCTTATGGCTTACGTAATTTCTGACAGCTGTATCGCATGCGGCACCTGCATTGACGAGTGTCCTGTAAGTGCTATCAGCGAAGGCGACATCTATTCGATTGATGCTGATGCATGCGTAGAATGCGGCTCATGCGCTGATGCTTGCCCCAACGGAGCAATCAGTCTGCCCTGATATTTTGTTTCAGAACAAAAGACAATCGTCCCAACCAAACCGGTCGGGACGATTTTTGTTTTCTCCTCCTGCGCCTCCTCTCCGGCAGAGTTCCTGCCGTCAGAGGGTGCCGAACATCAGCATCAGCATGCCTGCCAGTACGCCGCACAGGCAATATACCTTCAGGCGTATGTTTTGTTCATGCATCACGATGGCGCCATACGCAAATGAGATGAGTACGCTCGAACGACGTACTACGGACAGGATGGAAATCAGGGAGTTGCTGTCGGTCAGGGCGAGCAGGTAGAAGAAGTCAGACAGGATGAGGAACACGGATATCAGCACGATGTGCCACGACCAGTGAAAGGGCTGCTCCTTCCGTCTGGGCCACCACAGCACTGCAGCTGTGACGACCATCATCGCGGCCTGATAGAAGGTGTAGTATACCTGCACGGCGTTGTGGTCAACGTGTTGCATCAGGTGCTTGTCATACAGGCCGCTGGCCGCTCCGAGCAGCGTGGCCAGCAGCAGGCATCCGATCCATCGGTTGTGGCTGAACTGAATCCCCTCACGCTTTCCGGCCAATGAGAAACTGATGAACGAAGCGATGGCAAGCAAGATGCCGCCCCACTGCCATCCGCTCAGCTGCTCGCCAAAAATCAGCAGCGCCCCCACCAGCGTCCACATCGGACGTGTGGCATTGATGGGAGTGACGATGGTCAGCGGGAGGTGCTTCATGGCCATGTAGGCAAACAGCCATGAAGAGAGTACGATGGCCGACTTGAGCAGAATGAGCAGGTGCGTGTGGAGGTCGACCTGCGGGACGTACAGCAACGTGTCCTGAAGCAGGGCCGGATTGCAGCGTGATATTATCCATAGCGGCAGAAGCAGGATGCTTGAACAGACAACGGACATCAGGAGTACCGGAACAACGGCATTGTCTTGCAGCGACTTCTTCTTGGCTATATCATAACAGCCCAACCCGATGGCAGACAGGATTCCTAACAAAAACCACATGTGCGACGCGAATAATCTGATTTGATTGCTGAACTGCGCGGTGGGGCTGACAGCTCAGAGACCTGCAAAGGTACGCGCTTTTTTTGGACATCATGTCCGTGCATATATTCAGAATCCTTTTTCCCTTCCTCCCAAGTGTTCATGATGCAAGCCGGGCGGGGGCACTTTTCAGATATTTGTGCTACATTTGCACACATTTGCTGAAAAACGTCTGTTGTACCCCTTATCTGTCAATACTATGCCGCTTCCACCACATATCAACCAATACGAATTTCTGATCTATCCTCAAGACGTAGATGCAGCCCAGCGCCTGCGCGTTACGTCGCTGGAAAGCGTGCTGCTCAATGCTGCCGGACTGGCTGCGCGTGACAACGGATTCGGGTCGGTGGGCATGATAGAGCAGGGCGTGACGTGGGTCCTGCTGCGGCTGTCGTGTGAAATGAAGGAGCAGCCGCTTCAGTATGAGACACTGACCGTGCGGACATGGGTTGAAGACTATGCCCGGGTGACCACGATGCGCAACTTCTGCCTGTTCGACCACACCGGCAGGCAAATCGGGCAGGCACGCTCTGTCTGGGCCTTAATCGAATATCAGACACGCCGTG
>JAFUXZ010000067.1 GCA_017470795.1 Paludibacteraceae bacterium | reverse complement strand
TGATGGTGTCGCGCACGGTCGCAATATCGCTCACGAACACCTGACGGCCGTCGGGCATCGTCTTGACCGGAATGTCGAGAATCTCGGCACTTTCTATGTACTCGGAGCGGACCTCGGTCTGATACTGCTCCTTTGACATCTTGACTGTACCGGCAGAAGCATTCAGGTTGTTGGCAGCAATCATGTTGCCTACAGCCTCAAGGGTAAGGTCATACGCATCCAGTTTCTGCTGGTCGATATCAATGTATACATAGCGGTCAGGCGAACCGGACAAGGTCAGATTGCCCACTCCGTCAACGGTGTTCAGCTGCGGAATTACAACATCGTTGAGCAACTTGTCCAGACCCGGATAGCTGACGTCGGCCGTGATGGAGTACTGCAATATCGGCATCGCACTGGATGAGAACTTGAAGATGAACGGCTGTGAACATCCGTCAGGCAGATTGTCCTTGGTCATGTCGATATAACTTCGGACATCATTGATGACCTCATCAAGGTCTGACCCCCATTCAAACTCCATCAGCAAGACGGAGAAGTTGTCTTTGGAAGTAGAAGTGAGTTCCTTAAGTCCGTCAACAGAGTTCAGACTGTTCTCAAGTAACTTGGTGACGTTCGTCTCAATGTCATTAGCGCTCGCACCGGCATAGGTGGTCATCACGGTAACGTATGGCGGATCCATTTCAGGGAACTGATCAATCGGCAACTGCGTGTAGCAGAAGATACCGATAATCATGATAGCCACGAAGATAAGGACGGTCGTTACCGGCTTATTGATCGCAGATTGGTATATGGCCATGATTGTAGTCTGTTTTTATGTTCGTGGATTATTGTACGATGTTCAGCGGAGTCCCGTCAACCAGTTTGGACTCTCCTGTAGTGACGAGTTCTGCCCCTTCGACAATATCGTCACCAAAAATCTCAATCTTATCGTCATAGCGCTGCCCGAGAGTGACAGCGACCCGTTTGGCAACCCCATTGCTGTTCAGGAAGACATAACGGTCGTTTGCCCCAACAAGTTTCAATACAGCCTGATACGGAACAACGATTGTCTGCTCTTTGCCTAACTCAAGCGTGGACTTGACATACATACCCGGACGCAGACGGCGTGAAGCGTTCGGAATCTTGAGCTTGATTTGGAAAGTATGCGTCGTGGCATCAACGGTCGGGAAAATGGTCTCAACTACAGCAGGGAAAGTCTCATCGGGGTAGATGTCTGTCGTGATGTTGACGCTCATGCCCTCCTTGACGCGTGGATAATAGCTCTCCGGTACGGACATGAGGCACTTGAGCGTATTGATCATCGTGATGGTCAGAATCGGCTGGCCGGCATAGAGTTCACCATCCTCGTAGTTCTTCGCCGACACCGTACCTGATATGGGAGAAGCTACATAGGTGTTCAGCTGCAAGAAATCGAGCTGCTCCTTTGTCTGGTCATATGAGACTTTTGTTTGATCATAAGTCTGCTGACTGACGCTCCCTGTCTCCTTCAGGGCATCCATACGCTGCATTTCTGTAGTGAGGTTGTCGAAAGCCAACTTGGTCGTGCGATACTGATTCTGATCCATACGTACCACCATTTGACCTTTGCTGACATTAGCCCCTTCTTCGAAGTAGATGTGCTCAATGTGCCCTGTAAGTGACGGGGCAATGTTGACAGTTTCGTAACCTTGCAGGTTGGCTGACACTTCTATTGTGCGTTCAACTTCAGACTTCTCGAGCCGTGTGATTTTAACCTGTTCGGTACGTGGTGCATCGTCTTGCTCCTCTTGAGTCTTCTTTCCGCATGACGAAAGAATCAGTGTCGGCAGAATGAGTGCGATGATGAGTGCTTTTTTCATATTGTTGTGATTTTTCTTGTTGCAGTGTTGTGGTTATCAGACTTATTTGTTCAGGAACGTCTCCAATTCGACTTGGGACTGAACCAACGTGAGTACGGACTGAATGTAGGTGCTTTGCGCACTGATTAAATCATTGCTTGCCGTAATCAGGTCTTGCGTAGATGCAACACCTTGTTTGTATTTATTGGACGTACTTTCGAAGACGCGTGATGTGACATCAATGTTTTCCTTCTCGTTTGTGTAGGTCTCAAATGAATTGATAAGATTAAAGCGTAACTGATCGTTTTGAACCATCAGCTGGTCACGCGTATCGTCTTGTGTATTCAATGCCTCCTGGTAGGCCAACTTCTTTTGGCGTACACCGGCAGCGCGACTCAACGAACTGAATAGAGGGACTGATAGTGTTGCAACAAAAGTATTGGGAGGCGTCATCCGGAAGCCCTCTGTATCGCTGAAGTATTTCTGTCCGGAGTATTGATAGGCGAGCGAGAGCGTCGGCGTATAAGCCATCCAAGCCGCAGTTACCTGCTTCTTGCTCAGGTCAGTACTCTTCTGTAATAATTGCCAGTTGTAGTTACGTTCGATATCAAAATCAGTTCCAAGCAATGAGAGTGTGGTCTCTGCGTTCAGAACGTCATCAAGCGTTTGTGTGAGCTGTATCTGATCATGATTACTCAATCCAAGCAGTAACTTGAGCGAATTCCGGTAGATTTGCGTGCTTCGTAGCGTTGAGTTGATGTTATTCTTCAAAGTTCCGACGCGCACCTGAATTTGGTCGGCTGATGTCTGCTCAACAGTACCAACATCTGCAGCCCGTTGAGTCATACCTTGCAGTTGCTCAATGTTTTTGAGACTTTCTTGCAACAAGTCGCTGACTTGCTCCATAGCCAGGATAGCTGTATAAATCTGTGTCACGTTGGCCAGAATCTGTTGCTCTGTTTGGTCGAGCGATACCTGCTGCATATCTATAGCCAACTTGGAAATGATGGCGTTCATCACCAACTGTCCATTGACTGCCACGGATGCTGTGATGCCCAAGCTCCCGTATGGAGGCATCTCCATGGACATTCCTGTTGATCCAAACTTAAGTTTGTAGCCCATCATGTTGTTGTAACTCAATGTTCCATCAACTTGTGGCAACATTGAAGCGATTGCCTGCCAGCGTTGTGCTTCGGCTTCGCGCACCTGCAACGAGGCATTTTGCAATGACCGGTTGTGATCTATGGCATACTGTTTTGCCTGGTCAAGGCTAAGCGATAGAGCGCCAGCCTCTCCTTGTGCATGGATACCCAGTATGCAGGTCAGGCAACACGCAATGGTTAGGATTCTTCTTTTCATACCATTATTGCTGTTTGTTATTATTCTCTTCCAGATATTGCTTCAGACGTTGCTTTCCTTCGTCATTGAAGCACATGTGTGCAAACATCTTGATCGCATCGTTGACGATGACTTTCTTTGAAAGGCGTCGTCTATTCACGGAGAAGTCTTGCTCCAACATGCGTGCCAAAACATTTTGCATTTCGATAAAATAAAGGGCCATCAGGTCAGGAATAATGTCTGCGCGGAAATATCCCTGCTTGATGCCTTCCTTGATGTATCGAAGGATGTTCTCCTGACGGTTGCGGAGCACCCGTCGTTCGATATCTTCGTATATATGTGGATAGTACTTTTGGAGTTCGCGTTTGAAGCGTATATGCTGGTTGTTAATCAGCATGTGTACTTGTTGAGTGAAGAAAAGGAAAATCTCAACAACACTCTTGCCGTCGGTTTCCTGCTCAATATATCGTTCAACCTCTGTCTGATGGCGGTCTATGAGTGTTGCGATGAGTTCTTCTTTACTTGAATAGTAGACGTAGAATGTCTTTTTTGAGATACGAACCTGATTGCAGATGTCTTCGATAGATATGGATCGAAGACCGTATTGTACAAACATTTCTCCTGCAGTGATGAGAATCTGCTTGTCAGTGGGGAGTGATTGGTTCTTTTGCTCTCTTACAATCATATTCCGTGCTCTTGGACTTTCGATTTTACGCGGCAGTCAAAAGTGCGGCAAAGGTAATCATAACTCCTTTATATATGCAACATTTTAGGAAACTTTTTTTTTCTTGAAGTTTCCCAGTGGGTTGTTTTTATGTTGTAGGACATAAGCTTGCGGAGCGTGAAATGGCGATTTGATATGTTCTTGTACCCCAAATGTTGATTGAGGGTGTTTGTTGAGCCGATTCTCCTCATCTTTCTTCAGGGGATGGGGATGGGCTGGTGGCCTATGCCGGTCTGTCTGTCCGTAAGCTTAATGCTGTTGCCTATCCGCAGAGGAACATTATGAGTGATTGGGCAATCAGGATCCGCAGGAACATGCTCAGAGGGTAGACTGTGCTGTATGCGACGTTTGGTGCGTCGTTCGGCGCCAGTTGAGCTGCATATCCCAGTGCCGGTGGGTCTGTTGTCGCACCGGCTATGATACCCATGATGGAGAAGTAATTGAATTTGTAAACTTTGCGTGCAATGATTCCCATGATGAGTAGCGGCACGATGGTGATGATGAAGCCCATCCACACGTATGTCAGCCCATCGCCTTGCGTTACGGTCTGCCAGAATCCGGCTCCTGCCTTTATGCCTACGCTTGCCAGAAAGAGTGTGAGTCCCAGTTGACGCAACATCAGGTTGGCCGAGCTTGTCATGTATGATGTGACATGCAGGCGGTAGTCGTATGCTCCAATCAGGATGGCGATAATCAGCGGTCCTCCGGCCAGTCCAAGCCGCATCGGGATGCTCATACCGGGGAAGCGCAGCGGGATACAGCCGAATATGATGCCAATCAGTGCGCCAAGGAAAAGCACTCCGATGTTGGGCCGGTCAAGCCGTTTGAGCTGATTGCCGAGTCGGTTTGCGACGCGTTCTACAGCATCGGCTTCGCCAACGACAAGCAGCCGGTCGCCGATTTGTATGCGCAGGTTGCGATCGGCAAAGAGTTCCATGCCATGACGTGTGATGCGTGTGACGTTCACTCCGAAGACGGTGCTGAAGTGCATTTCGCCAAAGGTCTTTCCGTTCATTTCCGGCTGTGTGACGAGTATGCGTTTTGACACGATAGGGGCCTTTTCAACTTTCCAGTCGTAGTCTTCTTCTACGTCGCCGATGAAGGCCGTGACGGCTTCGGCGTCATCTGTGGCGCAGACGACGTTCATCAGGTCGCCTTCGCTGATGATGGTCTCGCGGTTCGGGATTATTATTTCTCCTTCATGCTTCAGACGTGTGCAGACGAATGTGCGTCCCAGAAAGTCGCTGACCTGCCGGAGTGTCTTTCCGTACAGGGCGTGATTGTTGACGCGCAAGGTCATGCGGTGAGGTTTGGCATGTGGGTTGTCTTCCTGCTGATGTCTGTAGTTTTCTTCCTCTTGATGTAGTTTGATGCGGCACAGGTAGCGTATCAGGATGGTGGCTCCGATGATGCCGAATACGCCAAGCGGGTAGGCGCATGCGTATCCTGATGCGATGTCAAGGTTGTCCATGCCGGGGATGGAGCGCAGTGCTTCCTGTGCCGCTCCCAGTCCGGGAGTGTTGGTCACTGCACCATACAGCACGCCTACCATCATCGGAAGGTCTGTTGCTCGTCCACGCGGAGCCATGACGCAGTAGTAAAGTACCATCATTGTGATGACGCTGAGCAGAACGATGCCTATGGCAATGTAGTTCATCTGCAGCCCGCCGCCTTTCTTGAACGAGTGGAAGAATCCCGGTCCGACCTGAAGGCCGATGCAGTAGACGAAGAGCATCAGTCCGAATTCCTGTATGAAGTTGAGTACGGATGCGGGGGCGGCTCCACCTCCATCTGCGTCGTGAATGCCGAGGCTGAAGTATATGTGTCCGGCGATGATGCCCACGAAAAGGACGAACGTGGCATCAAGCGATATGCCCGCTACTTTGAATTTCCCGATCCACATGCCGAGTGCAATGACGACTGAATAGAGAACGATGATGTGTGCTATCGAACTTGTGTCGGAAAATAATGTTGTTAACCAATCCATCTTTTTATAGAACCTGATACCGCAACGCCTGCGGTATGAATGAATATGACAGAGAGTGGCTTCTTGTGTGAGCCACTCTCT
>JAFUXZ010000066.1 GCA_017470795.1 Paludibacteraceae bacterium | reverse complement strand
TGTTATTGATGAAGTGCTCAACCGGGCTGTCCCGGCCGTGAAGCAGTTGGGGTGTTCGCCATGCACACTGGCCCTTGGGATTGGCCGTAGCCAGTTTGAAGCGACGGCTCTCATGATAGAGGCAATGGCAAAAGGTAATTATGATGAGCAGACCGATTTTGAATCGGCCATTACTCAGGGGGTGAATAAGGCACAGACAGGAGCCTTAGGACTTGGGGGCGACACGAGCGTTTTGGCCACTTTTGCCAAAATCGGGCCGCAGCGTGCAAGCGGTGTGCGCATTGTTGCCATGCGTCCATGTTGCTGCTTTGAGCCGAGGAGGGCGTCTGTTGAGTTGTAATCTTTCGGCGCGTCGGTCGGCAGGAGACTTTTCTACTCCTGATGTGTGACGGGAGTAGTGGACATGTTGCAGGTCTGCATTGCAGGCAGAAAGGGAAAAGCTGGCCGTGAAGGCTGACGGACGTCTGTCTCACATGGCATTGCTCTCGCGAAATGTTTCTCCTCCGTGCGTCAGAGCCGTATTTCAACGCCCTCAAGCAATCCCTCTCAAGCAAACAGGTAGGTGATGTATGACCGCATGCTTTCTGCTTTCCTGCGCCGACGGATGCGGACTCCGGAACTCTTGTGCAGGGAGTGCGCACGCGGCATTCGGATTTCCGTAAGTATTCATAGTCTGATAATCCCTCAGATTCGGTCAAAGACATACCTTTGGCCCGGCAGATCCGCAGATGTGAAGGCCTGCCGACAGTCTCCTCTCAACAGCAATGATGTCCGAAAGCTGCACTAAATCCCGGTCGGCCATTAGAAATTATAATGGCCGATTTTGGATAATCAGCCTATGTTCCTATATTTGCGATAGGATAAGATTCAGGTTCAGCGTGTGCCTGTGAATATATATTCTTTGTGATTATGCATGATGATGCAAATAAAAAGCCCAAAGGTGAGTCCTTGAAGAACAAGACCATCAATGGAGTGGTGTGGAGTGCGGTCGAGCGGTTCCTGGTCTATGGCGTGCAGATGATTGTGCAGTTGGTCATAGCACGCATCTTGTCGCCGACCGACTTCGG
Source organism: Paludibacteraceae bacterium (assembly GCA_017470795.1). Classification (GTDB taxonomy): domain Bacteria; phylum Bacteroidota; class Bacteroidia; order Bacteroidales; family Paludibacteraceae; genus RGIG4928. The sequence goes on along the minus strand of JAFUXZ010000066.1, from coordinate 7,618 downwards.
CCTGATAGGCATGCTTACCATCTTCATCGCCGTATCACAATCGTTTATCGACAGCGGTTTTTCTCAAGCTCTGGTTCGCAAGCAGAACCGGACAGAGACAGACAACTCGACCGTGTTCTACTTCAACATCGTGATGAGTTGTGTGATTTATGCGATATTGTACTTCTCGGCTCCGGCTGTGGCCGACTTCTACAAAGAGCCTCAGCTGGTCAGTCTGATGCGTGTGTTGTGCCTGGTGTTGATTATCAACTCCTTTGCTGTTGTGCAACGTGCGATATATACAGCATCTATCAACTTCAAGACACAGGCAAAAGCAACTTTTACAGCAGTTCTGTTGTCGGGGATTGTCGGTGTGGTTATGGCCGTGCGGGGCTATGGGGTGTGGTCACTGGTCTTTCAGCAGTTGTCTAACGCACTGCTGAACACATTGCTGCTCTGGGCGGCGTACTCTTCATGGCGTCCACGGTGGATTTTCTCGTGGGTATCGTTTCGTGAGATGTATTCCTTTGGATGGAAACTGCTGGCAAGTGGTTTGCTTAACACTTTGTATAGCAACATTTACCTGCTGCTCATTGGCAAGGTGTACACCAAAGAGAGCCTTGGGCACTATACTCAGGCGCATACGTTTGCACAGTTGCCGTCGGCTAACGCGACATCAATCATCCAGCGTGTCACCTATCCTGTGCTGTGCTCAATACAAGACGATGATGAGCGTCTGAGCCGCAACTACAGGCAGTTGCTTAAATTGTCGGCCTATCTGATATTTCCCATCATGTGCGGGCTGGCAGCCATATCACGCCCGTTGGTGTTCGTACTGATAGGCGATAAGTGGCTGTTTGCCTCACAGCTGCTCGTGCCGATGTGCTTCTCCATGTTGTGGTATCCTATCCATGCCATCAATCTGAATCTGCTGCAGGTCAAGGGACGGTCGGACTTGTTCCTCAGGCTTGAAATTATCAAGAAGTTTGTAGGTGCAACGACTCTGGTCATCGGTATTCGTTTTGGCGTGTATGTGCTTTGCTGGATTGGAATTCTCAGTTCTTTGTTCTGCCTGTTTATCAATACGTATTATACGGGTAAGTTGATCAATGTCGGATTTCTGAAGCAGATGGGCGATTTGTTGCCGACACTGGGCATCTCTCTGCTGATGTTCCTGTTAGTACGTTTGTGTATAGGCTTTATTTCGTCAGACTGGTTACAGGTTGTGACGGGTGTACTGATAGGGATGACGTTTTATGCAGGCATGACGCACGTGCTGAAATTCAGCGAATATGCTTACCTGAAGTCAATTGTTGCCAATCGCTTTAGTAAATGACAGGAAGAACGGGTGCATGTTATATGCAGGCCTGCCGCAATGATGCAACATGCATCACTACGGCAGGCCTGTCTGTTGACTATCGCAGTCAGGACGTTCCGGGTTGCATAGCCGATGTTGGCGCTTGTTCAGCAACGTTTGCGGATAATGGTGAGCCCATCACGCAGAGGCAGGATGGCAACTTGCAGACGGTCATCCCTGACAATCATGTCATTGAATTGTTGCAGAGCCTGCGTCTGCTTGTCGGCGTGTGGCGCTGCGGAAGCTACCTTGCCATCCCATAGGGTGTTGTCGGCAAAGATATATCCTCCCGGACGAACTTTGGGCAGAACAGCATCAAGATAGGCGGCGTACTGACGCTTGTCAGCATCGATGAACACAAGGTCATAGACCTGATTCATCTGTGGGATAAGCCGGAGTGCATCACCAATGTGCAGATTGATGCGTGATCCGAGAGGAGAGGTGGAAAGGTTCTGATGAATCCAATCTTCCAGTTCATCATCAATCTCAATAGTATCAACGCTCCCTCCTTCGACAAGGCCTTCGGCAAGGCAGAGTGCAGAGTAGCCGGTAAACGTGCCGAGTTCGAGGATGTGCATCGGGGCAATCATGCGTGACAGCATGGCCAGTATGCGCCCCTGTATGTGCCCGCTGACCATCCGTCCGTTCAGCGCCATGACATTTGTGTCGTGCCAGATTCGCTCAAGTTCGGGACGCTCGGGTTCGATGTGGTTCTCGATATATGATTCGAGCTCGTATTCCATAACGATTATAGATTGATGTTTCTGTCTTTGGGATACTTGATGGTGAATGCAACCGTGATTTCGCGCTGCTCGCCAGGCTGCAGGTCGAGTTCGTAGGTGAGTATGCCGCGGTCTGTGTCGTGTTCAGTCCATGCTGTGGTCTTGTCGTCAAGAGAAACGCCAATCTGCTTGTCAGTGCTGACAGGATAGGACTCCTGCAAGCGGAGCGTAGCCGCCTGCTTCTTGTTATTGCGGATGCTGATGCGGTATGCCTGCGTGATGCTGCGTGTAGAGCCAATGGTCTTGCGGGCCGTATGCTCATCAAGCAGTTCGCGCTTGACGGCAATCTGTTGCTCGGCGCCTAAAGCCAGTTTTAATTCATCGTCAGTGGATGCAGTATTGATTTCTGTCTGACCATAATACGTTCCGTTGTATGTGATGTTGGCAACTCCATTCAGCAGATTATATTGATTCCAGTCCGGTAATGCTGCTGTCAGGAAAACCTGTGTGTCATACTTTGGAGCACAGTAGTATGCATAACGCGCATTTTGTATTTGCGTCCGGGTCAACTCGATTTGCTTGCTTTTCCCGTTGGTGCTGATGTCATAGGCAAGATCAATGTCATATTCACGTGTGAGTGTCTGCTCCAATGTCGAGACATGCTGTTCCATGATGTCGGAATTTGCTTCCGATACTTCGAGCATGTCTTCGTGCATGTCAGCCTCCACGGCAGCTAAAGGTCTCATGTCTCTGGCGAGTTTCATGTTGCGGTGCGGTACGGGTACTTCCATTTTCGGCTGCAAGTATATGCGCCAAGGTTGGACAGACGGCATGGCGTTGCTGCGACTTGGCATACCGGTGGATAATTTCAGATGCACATGCTTCCAGTCTATGCCGCTGCGTTGATATACGTTGGCCTTCAATGTGAGTAGAATCGGCTGGTCGGTTTGAGTCAGGTTCAAATCATAGCTTGGAGCCCAGCCGGCTTGCGAAGTGAAGTATTTGATTACGGCCTGAACTCGCCCTACCTTCTGTGTAGAGACCGTCATAGTCAGGACGCCTGTACGCTTGCCGTTTTTTGTGCCGTCCTGTTTCAACTGTTCATTGAGCTGCTTTAATTGTTTGTCAAGTTCTGTCTGCTTGTCGTGAGCCTTCTGCTTCTGCTCGTCCAGAAGACGACTCTTGTTCTGATAATAGGTCAGATTGCGCTCAATGGCCTCCGTTGTGATGTTCTGACGCTCAACAGACATGCTGTGGTCAATCCCTTTCTGAAGAAGCTCTTGTTGCCTGTCAATGAGTTCAATCTCGGCTTTGACAGCAGACAAATCAGAGCGGCATTTCGTAATCGATTGGATAAGTTCTTGAGTTTTTTTATCAGACTGATTGTCTTGTAGATAATCTACGCTGTAATCAAAAGCCGTTATTAAAGCATTGCCCGTAAGCGATACTTGCAGACTGTTTCGATCAGCATACGGGCTGATTCCCTCAACCCGAATCTCATTTTCTGCCTTGCTGAGGTCAAAAGTGGCAGTATGAACAAGCTCTGCCCCGTTGACAAAGATGGTAGCCTCCTGAAGCGATGCCGCAGTGCTGACATCAGCAGAGATGGCTGTCCCGATGGCTAAGAATGAGGTCGTTGCAATAGATTTAACACGATTCATAAGCAAAAGATATTGAATGATGATATTTGAGTATGCGCTTTCCTGTTGACTTAAGTAGTATTTGATATTTTCGTACCTTTGCAAACTATCCTTAAAAGCAACATCGGGACGCGCGTCAAACATCATGCCAAAAGTGCGTTTCTCGGTGTTTTTGGTGCGTCAATAGAAATGAGAATCAGAGAACTTCAACAAAATTATGCATCTCATCCACAGATAAAGAAAGCTGTGACATGGATCAAAAACGTTCGGTCAGGAGGGCATCTGGTGTTATCCGGTTTGTGTGCATCAGCGCGTGCACTTGTCGTGTCAGGTGTGCAGCAGTCGTTGCGACGGTCTGTGCTGTTCGTGGCAGATGATGAAGAAAGTGCAGCATGTATGGCGCATGATCTGCAGACTCTCCTTCCGAATCAGATAACCTCACTCTTCCCGTCTGCCTTCCGGCGAAAACTGCGTCAGAGGCAAGCAGATGAAGCCAACGAATTAGCACGGACAGAAGTGCTGAACAAACTGATGTCAATTCATGAAGCACAGATAGTTGTCACTTCCCCCGAGGCCCTGATGGAATGTGTCGTGTCTTCTGATCACCTCAAGGATAAGACCGTAGCCATAACCGTCGGCGACAGTATCTCGATGGATGATTTGGAGCAGCAACTCATTTCGGCAGATTTCAACCGTGTGGACTTCGTGTATGAACCGGGGCAATTTGCGGTCAGGGGGGGTATTGTAGATGTGTTTAGCTACTCGGCAGACAACCCATACCGTCTGGACTTCTTTGGTGATGAGGTCGATTCTATCAGAATCTTTGACATTGAATCACAATTATCAGTCGGCAAAGTAGAACACATGGAGATTGTCCCTGACTTTGAGAAGCAGAAAGACCTGCTCACAGCATCATTGCTCAACTATATGCCGGCAGATGCCATTGTGTGTTTTTTGGATTTTGGCTATGTGTGCGGCAAGACAAACCAGTTGGCTCAATCGGAAAATCGGCCGTCAATCAATGTGCTGACAGGTGATGAGTTAGCAGCATCTATTCAGGGGAGAACGACCATAGAGTTCTCTTCTAAATCAGCCTTCTCCGACAGCACAAAGGTCGAATTCCATACGCTTCCACAGCCGGTATTCAATAAGAATTTTGACTTGTTGGCAGATACGCTTCATCAATATATCAATCAAGGATATCGTATATACATCTGTAGCGACAGTAAAAAACAGACCGACCGGCTACAGGCAATCTTCGAAGACAAGGGAGAAAAGATTTCATTTGATGCCGTAGATAGTACGCTCCATGAAGGATTTACAGATGAAGATGTGCGTATCTGTTGCCTGACGGATCATCAAATCTTTGAACGTTATCACAAAGTCGATACGCAGGCGGATACTGTCCGCCGGGGAAAGGTCGTGATGACGCTTAAAGAGCTGAATCAGCTAAAGGTCGGCGATTATATCGTTCATATAGATCATGGTGTGGGGCGGTTTGGTGGTTTGGCACACACAAATGTCAATGGGCAAATGCAGGAGATGGTCAAACTGATTTACAAAGACAATGATGTAATCTTTGTATCCATTCACTCGTTGCACCGAATCAGTAAGTATAAGGGGAAAGAAGGAGAAGAACCGCGAATTAATAAGCTGGGAAGTGGGGCGTGGGATCGTCTGAAAGAGCGTACGAAGTCGAAAGTAAAAGATATTGCGCGTGATTTGATACGGTTATATGCCAAACGAAAGTCAGAGCAGGGGTTCAGCTTTTCAGCGGATACTTATCTGCAACATGAGCTGGAAGCCAGTTTTATGTATGAAGATACACCGGACCAGGCCAAGGCTACTATGGCTGTCAAGCAAGATATGGAGCGCCCCATGCCTATGGATCGGCTGATTTGTGGTGATGTCGGGTTCGGAAAGACTGAGGTCGCTATGCGAGCCGCATTTAAGGCCGTATGTGATTCTAAGCAGGTTGCAGTATTAGTTCCTACAACGGTCTTAGCCCTGCAGCATTACAAATCGTTCACAGAGCGATTCTCAGGCATGCCTGTGGTGGTGGAATACCTGTCGCGGGCACGTACAGCGAAAGATACAAAAGAAATCTTGCAGCGTCTGGAGCAAGGGAAAATAGATGTATTGATAGGAACGCAGAAGTTGGTTGGCAAGAGCATTCGGTTCAAGGATCTTGGCTTGTTGATTATTGATGAAGAACAGCGTTTTGGGGTTGCTGTGAAAGAGAGACTTCGTCAGATGCGTACTAATGTTGATACGTTGACATTGACAGCCACTCCGATTCCACGGACACTCCAATTTTCACTGCTCGGAGCGCGTGACTTATCCGTGATTAGTACTCCGCCTCCTAATAGGCATCCCGTTCAGACAGAACTTATAACACCAGACGATGAAGATATTATCAAGGAGGCGATAGAGGCAGAAATAGCACGCAACGGACAGGTGTTTGTCATCAATAACCGTATTCAGTCGTTGCAACGTGTTGAGAACAGGATTCGCAGACTTGTACCTGACGCGCGTATTGCAGTAGGGCATGGGCAGATGCCGCCTGAACAACTTGAACAAGTCTTGACCGACTTTATCAATTATGATTACGATGTTCTGATATCTACCAGCATTATTGAGTCTGGGGTAGACATACCCAATGTCAATACGATTATTATCAATGAGGCCAATCGTTTTGGATTGTCAGATTTGCATCAGTTGCGTGGACGTGTCGGTCGTGGCAATCGCCGTGCAAGTTGTTATCTGGTTGCGGCTTCGGGTGAGTTGCTGACGCGCGATGCACGTCGTCGTCTGCAGGCTATTGAGATGTTGTCTGATTTGGGTTCAGGATTTAATATCGCGATGCAGGATCTGGATATACGTGGAGCGGGTAACATGCTCGGTGCGGAGCAGAGTGGTTTTATTGCTGATCTGGGGTATGAGACATATCAGAAGATCTTGAATGAGGCTGTGACAGAATTAAAAGACGAGGAGTTTCAGAACTTGTATTCAAAAGAAGATAAGCTTTCTGACTCCTACGTCACAGACTGCCAGATGGAATCTGATCTTGATGTGGGCTTCCCTGAACAATATATAGAGAACACATCGGAGCGTATTAAACTTTACCGTGAATTGGATGGCATCACGACATTGGACGAACTGCATGCTTTTGAGACTCGGTTGGTAGATCGCTTTGGACCTGTGCCACAAGCAGGGAAAGACCTGATGCTTGCATTGCAGTTGCGCTGGTCAGCAATGCATCTTGGAGCAGAAAAACTTGCGATAAAGGGTGGACGGATGACGTTGTATCTGGTGCAGAATCCCAAGTCGAGATACTATCAGTCAGAGGAATTTGGACGCCTGCTTGCTTATATGGCAGAGAATCCGCGACGTTGCCGACTGCGTGAGCAGCAGGGACGACGAAGTGCGCAATTCTTTGAAATCAGCAGCATTGCTGAAGCGGAGCGTCTGTTGCAGGCGATATAACCGCTACGTTATCGTTAATTACGGCGTTTGGCAAAGACTAAATAAAATTTATATCATTGTCAGCCTCATAATTGCTGACATCCGGTGGAAGACATAGCGCAGTACGACGTGGCGTTCATCTGCGTACCCGTGTGGTGGTACACCGCCCCGATGCCCGTCTTCACCTTCCTGGAGCAGTATGCCCTGAAGGGCAAGACCGTCATCCCCTTCTGCACCGCCTACAGTGGCCCGTCCTCAACCCTCCGCGACATCGAGGCAGCCACGCCCAACAGCACCCATGCCGAGGGCCTCTGCATCGTCACTAAGGAGCAGGGCGGCCAGGGCATGGAAGCCAAGCACGACCGCATAGACAAGTGGCTCATGAAGATTGGATTCTAAAAGTCAAATCTGGCAGAAATCACATGGAAACTTGGCAAATTTCGTTAAGAGATTAG
>JAFUXZ010000065.1 GCA_017470795.1 Paludibacteraceae bacterium | reverse complement strand
CTTCCTCAACATCAACGAGCGCGGCCACCTCAAGCTTACCAATGTGGGTGATACGTTCGACATCCTCCCCTTCCGCACATGGCAGTTGGTTGAGTCTGTCACCAACAACTACATGATTGAGCCTGACTTCCACTTCAGCGTGCTCAACCTCAACGGTCAGCCCGACAACTCTGTCGTTACAATCGAAAACGAAGTTCTTCGCGCTAAAAGCACCGGTACGGCCAACGTCCTGGTCACCTATGACGCCATCGATTTGCGCTACTATAACAACGGTGCGAAAGCAGGCTTCGTAGGTGCTGAACACTGGGGAGCCATCTGGCCTGAAAACACCGGTGTATTCGTTGTGACCGTCGGCGAGGAGGCTTCGCTGACCCCAAACATGACCATCAATGTCGGCCAGAACAGTGCCGCAAGCAAACTCTCGGGCGACAATGTTGACGCCGAGCACGACGTATTCTATTATCTTGACACCACCAGTATCGGAGGGGCAGAATACACCTTCAAGCCTACTGGTGTTTCTTCCGTTCAGATAGCCTACCCGACCATCGGTTCGCAGTCTGTAAGCTACTCGGGATTCTCGTCCAACGGCGTTACGCTTAATGCTGACGGAAGTTATACACTATTGCTACGCGAAGGCAGTCAGATTATCCGGCTGACAGACATGAGCGGCAAGAATGCCTATCAGATTCTCCGCGCCAAACCATGCCACCGAGAGATTACCATTCAGGGACGCGAATTTACAGGCAAATACCTACCCGGTGACGTGCTGAACATCCAATATAGCGGACTGTACCATCCGGCTAACAAGCTTGGCGGCATTTATAATATGTCGGCCTTTGTGCAATATCGAGGCACACCCAACGGCACTAACGTTGTGGGAACGGGCAACCAGTATCAGTTTGCTGCGACTCCGTCGGCTCAAGCCTTTACGCTGAAAATTCCTGACAATTTCAATACCGACAGCACGCAGGTGTGCACCATCTCTGACGGCAAATTGCAAATATCAGGTTTTGGTGATCCTATCGGCAATCACCGCAACACCTCGAAAACTTCCGGGCGCAGTCCGAACTTCACCGCTTTGAGCCATACTACCGTCTTTGGCAAACTGCCCGACTTCGACCTGCCCTTGATGCAGATGCCTCACAAATACGTCAAGTTCGTCAGCAATGTGGGCGGTGCGACAATCAGCGTCACCGACCACAAGAACTACACTCTGACGGCCGATGCCAACAACGTCGTCGACGCCACCATTTTCAACTACACGTATAAGGCCAAAGTTGAGGGCTACAACCTCATCAAAGGTTCATTCAGCCTGACGGATGCCTCTCCCGATACGACCTACATCACGCTGAACTTCGAAACGCTCAGTGCCAACTCATGGGACGGCAAGACGCTGACAGAGCCTGCTGTCGTAACGACAGAGGAATCTGAGACTGTCGGTGGACCGTTTGAGGGTCTGAAAGGATATTACAAGATTACTTCTGGCTACGAAATGGCATGGTTTGCCAATGCTGTCAACAGCGGTCAACGCACCATCAGCGGCTGTCTTGCAAACGACATTTCTCTGGCCGAGGAGCAATGGACCCGCATCGGCACCGGCACTGGCACAACGGCTGCCTTCCAGGGCAAGTTTGACGGACTTGGACACACCATTGACGGACTCTACATTCTTGCCACAACGACCTATCAGGGTCTCTTTGGCGGCACACGTAACGCCACCATCAAGAACCTCACCGTCAAGGGCGAAGTAGTCAACACAAGCACCACCACTACGGGCAACTATCAGGGCGGACTCTGTGCATACGGCTACAATACCGTCATCGACAACTGCACCAGCTATGTTGACGTTACCGGCCGTCAGTATGTTGCCGGCATTGTTGCCTACGGCAATGTCAAGCTGAGCAACTGCGTCAACTATGGCAACATCAGCGGGTCGAGCACCTATATCGGCGGCATAGCCGGCCAACTCCAAAGCAGCGGATCTGCCATAACGCGATGCGCAAACTTCGGTAACATCACCACCGCGACCTACTATGCCGGCGGACTCGTGGGCAGTCTTCCTGTGGGTGCCAGCGGAGCCTTCCCCACCGACTGCTACAACCAGGGTACGATTACCGGCCAGTACAATATCGGTGGTCTATGCTATACCAACGACCAAGTTTGGGAGCATTTCTTCAACTGCTATAACGTTGGCGAAATCTACGCCTCCGCCGGCGATCGATTCGGTTCCATCCACTCCTCATCCATGCAGCAGGCCGTCAACTGCTATGCCATTAAGCCCGGCGCCAACGACATCAACATCAACTACGCCTCCGCTGAACAGTTTGCTTCCGGCGAAGTGGCATGGAAACTCGGCAAGGGCTTCACGCAGAAAATCGGTACGGATCCTTATCCGACCTATGGCAGTGACAGCGTCTACCGCGTGCTTATCAACGTGATGGCTGACCGCGAAGGCGTTGGCACGATGGAGGTGGTTGACTCCATAGCCGCTTACTACAACAGCACCAGCGGCGTAGTCATCAGCATGCCGTCTGTCGAGGGCTACACTATCAGCAAGTGGGACGACAACACGACCGGCTCCAAGACGGTTGACGTGCATCAAGACATCGTCTTCAACGTCCTTGCAGACGTCAACCACTATGACATCCTTGCTGCCGTCAACGATGGTCAGATGGGATCTGTCAGCGGTTCGGGCAACTATCGTCACGGTGAGGAAGTTGTGCTGCGTGCCATTCCGGCCGAGCATTACCATTTTGTCCGCTGGAGCAATGACTCGACGGGCAGCAGGCTTGTCTTCGCAGCCTCCAAGGCCGACACGATTACGGCCATCTTCGCCGTCAACAAACACGAAGTCAGCGTCGGTGTGAACAACATCGTCTACGGTAGTGTAAGCGGCCAGGGCACGTATGACTACGGCACAGAGATTACACTCACTGCCACGCCTGCCGAGGGCTGTCACTTCACGCGCTGGGCCGACGGTGTGGCAACTGCCGAACGCACCGTCCGCGTCGACGACGACCTGATGTTCTATGCCAACTTTGCCGTCAACCAGTACCAGGCTACAGTTCTCTCGTCTGACGAGTCCAAAGGGCAGACCTTCGGTTCAGGCATCTTTGCACATGGCGCTGAAGCCGAATTTACTGCAGTACCGGCCAAGGGCTACCACTTCTCCGGCTGGTCGAACGGTCAAACCGACAATCCTGTCAGCGTCGTTGTAACATCCGATCTGACCCTCACGGCCACCTTCGCGCTCAACCAGTACGTCATCACGCTCTCAAGCGAAGATGCTGCTGCCGGCAGTGTCAAGGGCGGAGGCGACTTTGAGCACGGTGAAGAAGCCGTCCTGATTGCCATACCGGCTGAGGGCTACCACTTCGCCGGCTGGTCGAACGGACAGGTAACAGACACACTCCGCATGACGGTCAACGGCAACATGACGCTCACCGCTGCATTTGCCGTCAACCACTACAAGATAGATGCTAAAACGGCCGATGAAGCCACAGGCTACGTCACCGGTTCGGGAGTCTACACTCACGGACAGGCCGCTACACTCGAGGCCATCGCTCAATATGGCTATCACTTCAGCGCATGGTCTGACGGACAGACCATGAACCCACTGACTGTCACCGCCACGAGCGACATCACCCTTACTGCCCTGTTTGAAGTCAACCGCTACACGCTCACGCTCAACAGCGACGAGTCGATGGGCAGCGTCAATGGCTCAGGCACCTATCAACACGGACAGGCCGCTACCGCCACTGCCACTCCGGCTGAAGGTTACCACTTCACAGGCTGGTCGAACGGACAAACTGACCAGACCATCTCCATCACGATGACAGGCGACATCACACTGCGTGCCAACTTCGAGGCCAACAGTTATGCCATCACGGCCACGCCATCGGATGCAACGATGGGATCTGTACGCGGTTCGGGCAGCTACGACTACGGCATCAGGGTTGTCCTTTCCGCAACGGCATACGAAGGCTACCGGTTTACGGGCTGGTCAGACGGTGAGACAGCAGCCACACGCACGGTCACCGTACGTGAGAATCTGACACTGACGGCCAACTTTGAAAAAGACAACACTGCCATTAACGAGACCGCCCTGCAACAGAACATCAGCATCGCAGACCGCACCGTCCGGATTGACAATACCGACAGACAACTCGTCAGCATTGTCGACGCCGCCGGCCGTCTGATATGCACCAGCAGAGCTATCACGATAGAGCAGACCTTGCCGGACGGCATCTATATCATCCGTGCCGGACAGGAAAGCATCAAGTTCGTTATCCGCTAATCGGCATTTCTTCAGGAATCCCCATCCGTTCCTGCTTTGGGACGGTGGGGATTCCGCTTATATTCTCAAACAACCATCAATTCCGACCGGATGCGGTCGGGCAACACTGCGCGAATCTTTCATGAAGCACGAAACGACAGGCGTCCGCACGCCGAAGCAATGTCCAAGTTCTTGTCTGACGTATGTCGGCAGGCTGAATCATTCTGTCATGAGACATCTGCAGGCGCTGTGCATCCTGATTGTATCGCTCTCCAATTTTTCCTTTGCTGCCCGTGCGGAAGAAATCTTACGCGAGGGCTTCGAGAACGGGTTGAACGGATGGCAAGTCATGCAGGTCGCCGGCTCCATGGGCTGGGACATCGAGGACAGTAAGGCCACCTATCCGTCTGACAGCTACGAAGGGACACATCGAATCGCGTTCCGAAATCCGTTGGGCATAACCTCAGGAAGCATCAGCCGCCTGATATCGCCTGTGATGGACCTGTCCTACCTGTCGCACCCGGTTCTTCAATTCGCATACGCACAGCCGGCATATACGGGCGACGTCGACACCCTGCGCATCTACTACCGCACGTCAGCTTCAGCCGCGTGGGTCATGCTGGACGACCTGCACACGGCAGCCTCATCATGGCGCATCAGGAGCATCGAACTGCCTGCACTCACATCAACCTACCAGGTGATGTTTGAAGCCGTTGACAATCTTGGTCACGGCATAGCCGTTGACGACATTCGCATCACACAGCAGACTCCCTGTGAGACGCCCGTCAGCATCAGTATCAACGACATCGGCGAGCACGGAGCCCGCATCACATGGAGCGGAAGCCTCTCGGCCGATTCGTTTCAGATTATCTTGTCCGAGCAGACGCTGCTGAACCCTGAACTTGCCGAAAATACCGCAGCAGACACCATCATAACCGACTTTCAACTACGACCGACCACGCTCACATGCGGCCGGACCTATCACGCATATATCCGTTCGTTCTGTCAGGAGGCACAGAGCGGATGGGGGCACGCTGTGTTTACAACGCTGTGCATCGTCCGTCATTCTCTGCCCTACACCGAGACGTTTGACATGACCTACTCTGCCTCACGGGTCGGCACGCCCGACGGGTGGACCTGCGTCGGCTCGCTGGGCAATGCACAACCCTTCATCAACCGCTCTACCCCCATCAGCCAGCGCCCTCTTTACGCTGCCGACTCCACCACCGCACTCTGCTTTGCAGGCAACGCCGGATGCTCACTCCCCCTGACAGCAGGAGCACGCACATGGGCTGCGACGCCACAACTGGAGGTCACCCCCGACGTGCCGCTGCACATCCGCTTCCATGCCACCGGCAGTTCACTGCTCACCGACCGCGTCCGCTCACGCATCGTTGTCGGCATCTTGAGCAATCCGGAGAACATCAGCACCTTTGTTGCCGCCGACACCATCGAAGTGGACTGCATCAACCAGTACAAGGCTTTTGACGTCTACATTCCTGCTGCCGGCAGACGCGGTCAGCATGTGGCCTTCCTGTCGGCATGGGACCATCCGAACACCATCTTCATCGACAGTCTGACTATCGACACGCTTAACACGGTTGAGCGTCCGAGCCATATACACATTGACGATTTGTGCAGCGACGGACGCACCATCAGTCTGCGGGCCGACCTGCATCAGGCCGACAGTTGGAACATTCTGATATCAAAAGACTACGTCAGCGACGGGAGCCGCCCCGCCAGCGTGCTGCAACAGGTGGACAACATCAGCACCTCCTCTGTACAGCTGGATGTCTATGCACTGGCTGGCCAGTGGGTCAACATCTACGCACAGGCTGCAAAGAGCGGACGAACCTCAACATGGTCAGAGCCGCTCCGATGTCTCATCCCCACATCGCTGACCGCCTTCCCGAAACGCTTTGACTTGGAGCCGACCGATTCGGCCTATGGCTTCACAGATTGCGCCAATGCGCTCCTGCATCCGGACAGCAGCCACACGACCCGCATGCCCGTCGGACTGCTCATCACGCCACTTGCCCGCCGACCGGTCGACATGCCGACATACACCGGCAGCAATACACACAGCAGCAGCCACGTGCTCCTGATCAAAGGACAGGACAAGTACGTCGTGCTGCCACGGATTCCGGACAGCACGCCATATGCCGACCTGCTGATGACAGCCCGCATCCGCGCCGTCGGAAGTACGGGCAGCGCGCGCGTAGAGGTGGGCATGATGGACAACCCTGCCGACACGAGCTCGTTTCAGACTGTTGCCACATGGGAGGGGACGGATGTCTATCGCTTCAGGTTCGCCCACTTTGGAGGCTACAGAGGACATGGCCGATATGTCGCCATTAAAAGCACAGCCGCAGCCATTCCCTATACCGACGAATATGACACCTACGCCTCTGCCTGCTACATTGATGACATACGCATTGACAGCACGCAGTGCCTGCCGCCGATGAACATTGAGGCCGTCGTTTCTGACACGAGCCTGCAGCTGCGCTGGGACGCCGGAGCCGAACAGCAGTGCCGCGTCCTTATCGGGACATGCAGCAGACTTGACCGCACCTGCATCCTGACTGACAGCATCACCGGCAGCAACACAGCACTGACCTGCACGCACCTCAAGCGCGACACGCCCTACTACTACACCATCATCAACCGATGCGGCAACGACACCTACGCCTCTGACACATTCGAGATCCGGACGGAGTGCGGCCGCTTCCATACCCCCTACAAAGAAGACTTTGAACAACTCACCGGGGGATACATGGTTCGTTCAACGCCCTCTTGCTGGGACATCAACTACTACACCTACGGGACAACAAACCATTTCCCTTTCATTCAGTCACAGGCCGAAACGGCACATTCAGGGCTCAACAGTCTGTATCTCGGCAAGACCGCATCAGCCTCCACCCCGTCATACGCCGTCCTGCCTGCGTTTGACAAGCCCGTACGCCAACTGCAGCTCAGGCTACACGCACGCATGGTCAACCAACTTGCCGACGGGCATCTCTACGTAGCCCTTGTTGACGACAACTGGGACTATGACGATGATGACTTCAGGCAACATTGTTTTGACACGATTGACATTCCTGCCGATCACCAATATCACCTGATCAGTACGGACTTCACATCATACACCGGCAACCGGACACGCATCTGTCTGAAAAACGACGTCGGACAGCCGGCCATCCTGATAGACGATATAGAAGTTGCTGACGCTCCTGAGTGTGAAGAAGTCAGCCGCATTGAAGTTGAAGACGTATCAGCAAGCACAGTCACACTGCAATGGCAAAGCCGACGCGCCCAACGGTGGGATGTACAGATTATGGCTGACACCCTTGCCGGTGAGCCGGACTACTTCATCACAACGGATGAGAATCGCATACATGCCGTTATACCGGGCATGCACCCCAACACCGACTACTACGCCCGTGTGCGTGCCCACTGTCCGAATGACGGGCAATACGGCCCATGGTCAGACCGGGTGCAGTTCAGAACTTCCTGCAGCCGGGTCGGGCTGCCCTATACCGAAACATTTGAAGACCTTGCTCCCGGATTTGCACAAGACATCACACCCGAATGCTGGAGCATGACCCGGACGTATTACAACGGGCGATACACTCCCTTTGTCTATGAATCGGAGCGCTATGCCTACGAAGGAAGCAAGTCGCTCTACTTCGGCGTGGATCACGCAAGTGTCAATCGTGATCTGTATGTTGTGATGCCGCAAATGGCAGACAGCATCTGCAAACTTGAGATCAGCTTGCAGGCAAGGCTGTACAAAGAGCAGTATCCCGACACCATCTTTGTCGGAACAGTCATGCAACCCGATGACCCCGAACTGACCTTCCAGATTTACGACACCCTTGCCGTCAGCAGCGAAAACTACAGGCAGAAGCGGACGCTGTTCGACCACTACACAGGCAACGGACGCTTTATCGCATTCATGAAAAAAGCCGGCGGGGACATCAACCGGCGTATGTTCATTGACCGGGTTCATATCGACTACATCAGTTCGTGTGATGACATTAACCGCATAGACATCCACAACATCAGGACCGACGGCGCGACCTTCAAGCCTGAACGCATCCGATCTGAGCAATGGGAGTACATCATTGCCGAACGGGAGATTCGCATTGATGCACCGGGCAACGACGACCGGGCCGTAATCCGCATCGATACGGTCAGCACGGACTATCCTTTTGAACTCAAGGCTGCGTCCATCCTTCCCGGCACAGACTATGTGGTCTACGTCCGCAGCCTGTGTGATGACGGCGAGGCCGGCCAGTGGAGCAACGCGTAAAAATTCAGGACACAGTGGGTCCCAATCAGCCCAACCCAAGAAGATACGCTTGATTTTGCAACTCCCGATGCACTCAACTGCTGGGTTGTCGGACTTCAGTATGGCAGCGAGGGGGTTCCGGCACGCCATCCGGCAGGTTATTTGAGTTTTGCCGTCCCTACCCTGTCAGATGGTGCTTACGCCATCCTGCCACCGATGGTTATAGATGACATCAGGAAGTACCAGATGACCTTCGACATCCGGACCGGAGTTGATCTGACACGCAACACGCGCAGCATCAACATCGGCATTCTCACCGACCCGGAAGACCTGTCGACCTACACCATCACGCACAGGGTGACGATTCCGGAGTCAACTGGAACACAGACACAGCGCCTCACGGTCCGGTTCGACCAGTATGACGGTGACCTGAACGGGCAGTATGGTAAGTACATCATGCTCTATGGAGCGACTGCAGACTCCGCACTTTACATTGACATTGACAACATCTGCATCATGCCCATAAGCGAATGCGGCGAGCCCATCAATGTGCAGGCAACGGAAGTCGGGTCGGCATACGCCCGCTTCAAATGGCAAGCCGACGGTATGCGCTATGAAGTCAGAGTCTGCGAAAAGAACCATCCGGACAGCAGTATTACAGACCGCCAGATTGTCAATACAACATGGAGTGTTGTCCGCCGTCTGGAATCCCCCCGCACCTACTACTTGTTTGTCCGTACGTTCTGCGACAATGACACCAGCCGATGGTCAGAACGGGTCTGCTTCACCACTGCCTGCCGCGACACATTCGCCCTGCCGTATGCCGAAGACTTCGAGGCCTATCAGAGCGGACTCGGCACACATCCCGACTGCTGGCACACCTTCTACGGGAATCGCGCTGACGGTGTGTACCCCTGTATTGAACCGGCCAACAGTGCTGACCAGAGCCAACGCTGCCTGTATCTGCACCAATCGGGCTATGGGAGCATGCTCTCCGCAGCCGCACTCCCGGAGTTTGACCGTCCCGTCAACGAACTGACCCTGTCTCTCCACTACCGAAGCAATCAGACCGATGCCCGACACCCTATCCGCCTGCTCATCATCGGCACGGCAGAAGACGTCTCTGACGCACAGTCGCTGAGATTGACATTCACCCCTCTGGACACCATTGTCTCACGCTCAGAAACATATACGGCATACGAGCGCGACTTTACCGACTACACGGGTAACGGCAGGCATCTTGTCTTCATGGCGGCGTACAACGACAGTTGCTCTGTCAATGGCGGTGTGTACATTGACAACCTGATGGTAGAGCATTACAATCCATGTAAATCACCGGTCAATCTGCAGGTCATCGCTGCCACATCTAATACTCTGGAGATGCAATGGACCAATCGCTCTGATGCAGATACGTGGCAGATTGGATACAGAGCCAAAGACCTGAACGATGCACCACTGACCATCGTCGACATCAACCGTCAGAATGTCACAATCGCAGGCAACACGGCGAGAACCAGCGTGAACGGACTGATTGCAGGAGTTGAATATGAAATGTCTGTACGGGCAGTTTGCGGCCAGCAGATTATGTCAGACTGGAGTCTGTCAACAACGGGAACAACCGAATGCGTAGCCTCCATTCCGACAGTGTACGACTTTGACGACACAACACAGACGCACGATATCAGCATCATCACTGACACTCAGATTCCGAACTGCTGGT
>JAFUXZ010000064.1 GCA_017470795.1 Paludibacteraceae bacterium | reverse complement strand
GCCGCGCTTGATGTCGTGGCGACGTTCGTACACATTCTTCAGGGCGGCAGCAATCACGTCCATGTGGTTATTGGTGTACACACGGCGTGGGATGCACAGGCGGACGAAGTCGAGTCCTCCAAATCGGTTTTCGTGGGTCACCGGGTCACGGTCGGCCAGAATGTATCCGATTTCGCATGCACGGATGCCGGCTTCGAGGTAGAGCTCGCAGGTGAGTGTCTGCGCAGGGAATTCTTCTTTCGGAATCTGGTCAAGTACTTTGTCTGCATCGACAAAGATGGCATGACCTCCGGCCGGGCGTTGATACGGTATGCCGTATTCGTCCAGTTTTTTTGCCAGATAGTGTACTTGCTGGATGCGGGTGTCGATCATGTCAAACTCGGTGTTCTCGTCCAAGCCGACGGCGAGGGCTGACATGTCGCGGCCGTTCATGCCTCCGTAGGTGATGAAACCTTCGAATGGGATGCAGAAGAGTTTGCAGCCTTCATACCATTCTTCGCGGTTGGTGGCGATGAAGCCGCCCATGTTGACGATACCGTCTTTTTTGGCAGACATGGTCATGCAGTCAACATGGCTGTACATCTCTTTGACAATCTCTTTGATGCTCTTCTCTGCATATCCGGGTTCGCGCATCTTGATGAAGTAGGCGTTCTCAGCACAGCGGGCAGAGTCCATCACGACCGGCACGTTGTATTTGTGACACAGAGTGCTGATTTCCTTGATGTTCTGCATGCTGACCGGCTGACCGCCAACGGTGTTGTTCGTTATGGTCAGTACGAAGAACGGCACATTGCCCGGATTGTCTTTCAGAACCTTCTCGGTCTTCTCAAGCGAAGCGTTTCCTTTGAACGGAATCTCAAGCTGTGTATCATGAGCCTCGTCTATGGTCACGTCTACGGCGAAGGCTTTGCGGCTTTCGATATGTCCCTTGGTGGTGTCGAAGTGGGCGTTTCCGGGGATGATGTTACCCGGTTTTACAAGGTAGGAGAATAAAACGTTCTCGGCAGCACGCCCCTGGTGTGTCGGGATTACGTAGTCAAAGCCGAAGATTCGCTTGATGGTGTCTTTGAGTTCGAAGAAGGAGCGTGCGCCTGAATAGCTCTCGTCTCCCATCATCAAGGCTGCCCACTGGCGGTCAGACATGGCACCGGTTCCGGAGTCAGTCAGCAGGTCAATGTATACTTGGTCTGAACGAAGCATAAAGACGTTGTTCTTGGCTTCTGCGAGCCATTGCTCACGTTCCTGGCGTGTAGATTTCCTGATGGGCTCTACCATCTTAATCTTCCACGCTTCTGCAAAAGGTAGTTCCATGGTTGTATGAATTTAATTGAGTGGTTGACAGGGCGAAGATAGCGATTTTTTATGAGAACCGGTGTCAGTGGGTATCGGAGTTTGTCGTTGGCGGCTGTTCTTTTGTCTTTGTGCTGCTGCGCAGGCTGAATTCGCACCCGCAGTATGTCTGGTTGTAGAATCCGTTTTGTTTGAGCAGCTCGTTGCGCCGCTGTTGCAGGCCTCCCTTGCGCCAGTTGCGGTCCATGAACCGGACGCCTTCGACTTGTGAGGCCGCCCACAGGCCGGCTTGTGTAATCTGGTCAAGATCCTTCCAGCGTGACGATGCAAGTGTGGTCGCAAAGTGCTCTATGTGCAGCCTTTGCGCTGTTTGCGCAGCCTTCAGCAGACGATAGCGGAAGCAGACCAGACAGCGTCTGCCCCGCTCGGGCTCGTCGGCAAGGGAGGCCGTGTCCTGCAGCCACGCCTCATGGTTGTAGTCGTCATCAATCACCTGCAGTCCGAGCCGGTCAGCATATCGCTGGCATTCGTGCTTGCGTATCAGGTACTCCTCTTCCGGATATATGTTGGGGTTGCAGTAGTAGACAACGGGGGTGATGTCGTGCTGCATCATCCATTCGATGATGGCGGCCGAACATGGGGCACAGCAAGTATGGAGCAGGACTTTCACAGGCAGGACAGCGTGATGAGGTTTGCTGAGGAAATTGGCAGCGGCGGCCGGGTCTGACTGGGGCCTGACGGGCCTCGCATCGGTGCTTTTTTGATACACAAAAGTACAAATTTATCCGTAATGTTGTAACTTTGCGCAGGCACCTCCCGAATGATATAGGCTGGTGTTTGCAGACAAAATGTCTGATGGAGATATGTTGCAGAAACGAAACAAGACCGTTCAGCGTATTGTAGACGTGGCCCGTCAACTCTTTGCAGAGCATGGACGGGACAATGTGACCATGAACGACATCGCTCAGGCTGCCGGACGTGGTCGCAGGACCTTGTATGCCTACTTCCAGAGTAAGGACGATGTGTATAGGGCTGTTATCCGGCAGGAAACAGAGATGTTGTACAATGCTGTCCGTTCAGTCACTGAGCGCGACCTTGATCCTTCGTCAATGCTGTCTGAACTCATCAGCACACATCTTGGGGCAGTGGTCAATGCCGTTCGCCGCAACGGCTCGTTGCGTTCTGACTTTTTCAAGGATATTTATGAAGTAGAGCGCGCGCGACGGAAGACAGACCAGTTGGAAATTGAGCTCATCCGCCAGATTCTGGAGCAGGGCATCAGAACCGGCGAGTTCCGCCCACTGGCTCCTGACGTGTTCTCGGTTATTATTTTCTATGCCGTTAAGGGAGTTGAAGTGCCGTATATCAAAAAATACATGCGCAGCAAGACAGAGGTGCGTGGACGGGGCAAGTCAATCATCAACGTCATCTTCTCCGGCATCAAGACGCATCCGGTCTGAACTGATATCATTCCCCCTGAATCCTTTTTGGTGAAGTACATCCCGCCGGTTCTGCGACGAGATTTCAAGATGCATCCGGTCTGAACTGATATCATTCCCTCTGAATCCTTTTTGGTGAAGTACATCCCGCAGGTTCTGCGACGGGATTTCAGGACGCATCCGGTCTGAACTGATATCATTCCCTCTGAATCCTTTTTTGGTGAAGTATATCCCGCAGGTTCTGCGACGAGATTTCAAGACGCATCCGGTCTGAACTGATATCATTCCCACTGAATCCTTTTTGGCGAAGTACGTCCCGCAGGTTCTGCGACGAGATTTCAAGACGCATCCGGTCTGAACTGCTATCATTCCCCCCTGAATCCTTTTTGGTGAAGTACGTCCCGCAGGTTCGGAGACGAGATTTTAAGACGCATGTCCAGCTCCGCAGGGCGTCTGCGTCGGTAATCCTACCGCGACTCTGTTGCCCGCAGCGTTGCTCCCGGATATGCTTGGCGTTGGTGTGCCGCTCGCGGATTTGATTCGTGACTCTTATTGCTCTGACCATGCGCTGTCGGCAGACATTGTTCGTCTTCTTTACTGCATGTATCTGCCCGTTGGATACAGCGCTCCGGTAGGCTTGCTGTCTCATGCATCTATCGTCAAGAGGGTGGGGCAATGATTTCCTGCGACCGTCTCTGACGGATTTGATGGGAGCTAAGGTTTTTGGTTCGCATAGCAGGCTTTCCATACCTCGCAGGTGAAAATAAGACCTCCAGTAGCTTAAATATGACGTAAGGATATAAAAATCCGCCCCATAAGCAAGTATGTCAGTTTGCTCTGGGACGGATAGGGGAGATTGATCAGACAACCGGATTAGCCTCCGAAATTGTCGTACATGATGCTTTCCGGGTCAACACCGAGACTGTCAAGCATACCGACAACCGCCTTTGACATCGGACCAGG
>JAFUXZ010000063.1 GCA_017470795.1 Paludibacteraceae bacterium | reverse complement strand
ATCTTCAGGAGGGTCATCAGATCCTGAAATTTGTTCCCGCATCAGGGGCCGCAAGCCGTATGTTCAAGAACCTCTTTGAGTATCTGTCCTCACAGGAAGATACGCCTTTCATCAGCCAGTTCTTCCGTGACATCCATCAGTTTGCCTTCTTCGAAAGTCTGAATGAAGTATGCCTGCGCAACGAAGGAAAAGACATTGACGAACTGATTGCACAGGGGCAGCGTGTTGATGTAGTGAAGAATCTGCTGACAGCCGGCGGCCTTAACTATGGCAACCTGCCCAAGGGACTGCTGCTCTTCCACAGCTACACTTCAGGAGCACGCACTCCGGCTCTCGAACACCTCGTTGAAGGTGCGATGTATGCCAATGACGGCAAGGCTGTTAATCTGCATTTTACCGTCTCGCACGAACATCTTGAGCTGTTCCGGCAGCACATCCATCAGCATGTGGCCGACTATCAGGAAAAATATGGCGTACTGTTTAACGTCAGCTTCTCGGAGCAGAAACCAAGCACCGACACCATCGCTGCCAATCCCGACGGCACGCCTTTCCGTAATGCCGACGGTACACTGCTCTTCAGGCCCGGAGGACATGGTGCGCTGATTGAAAACCTGAACGACTGCGATGCAGACATCATCTTTGTGAAGAATATCGACAACGTCGTTCCGGACCGTCTCAAAGAACCCACTGTTCGCTACAAACAAATGCTTGCAGGCTTGCTCGTCAGTCTGCAGAAACAGACCTTTGCCTACCTCGCCGAATTGGAGCATGAAGACATCTCTGATGCCAAACTGCAGGTTATTCGCCAATTCTGCGAACAACGCCTGTGTAATCACTTTGACGGCTATGACCAACTGACGCATGACCAGCAGGTTGACTACCTGCGTCGTAAGCTCAATCGGCCGATGCGCGTCTGCGGCATGGTGAAGAATGAAGGCGAACCCGGTGGCGGCCCGTTCATCACCCGCAATGCAGACGGCAGTTATTCGCCCCAGATTCTTGAGAGTTCGCAGATAGCCGACAAGACCCTTATGGCACAGGCTACGCACTTCAATCCGGTTGACCTCGTGTGTGCTACACGCGACTATCAGGGGCATAAGTTCGACCTCCCAAAGCATGTTGACCCGCAGACAGGATTTATATCCAACAAGTCAAAAGACGGGCGCGAACTTCTTGCGCTCGAACTTCCCGGGCTGTGGAATGGGGCAATGTCCGACTGGAACACCATCTTCGTTGAGGTTCCGGTAAGCACTTTCAATCCGGTCAAGACCGTCAACGACCTGCTCCGGGAGCAGCATCAATAGGTATCACGCCTGGTCGTCGATGACCCGTAATCTGAATTACGCGAACTGGCGGACGATGAATCTGTCCGGCCGGTTCGTGTAATTCTTTATTATAATAAGGTGTCTTGCTGTCCGGTGTGTCACGACAGCAGCAGTCAGGAAATTGCATTATATAGTTGTGCAGCCGACAAAAAAAGACTACTTTCGCACCCGATTTTGACATGCGCCGTGAAAAGCGCATCACGAAGATGGTTCCGTAGCTCAGTTGGATAGAGCAACAGCCTTCTAAGCTGTGGGTCCTGGGTTCGAATCCCAGCGGGATCACAAAAGAAAATGCCCCGGAGAACAGAAACGAGTTTCGAGCTCTCCGGGGTATTTTCTTTTGTCAAGATCGGCCCGTGGCAGGGTGGGAGAGCACGAACGGATGTGAGTGAACCCCAGCGGGATCATAAAAGAAAAATTCTCCCGAGCACAGAAACTTGTTTCGAGCTCTCCGGAGCATCTCTTTTGTTAAAATCAGCCCGTGTCAGGACGTGAGAGGAATGAATGAGCGTGAGCAGATCCCGGTGTGGTAACATAGGAGAAAGGCCTCGGAGATGGATGTCTGATCTCACGACAGAAACCTTTGACTTTTGCGGAATAGCAGGCGCTGGCGGCAGGGGATGCCCTTGATGGAGCGTGTCAGAATCAGAAAAAGTTTGTCATCATCAGATTTTTATTGCACACTTTTTTGTGTTTTGTGCAATAATATATACCTTTGCCCCCGAAAAGAAAACTTGAAGAACGTCAAAGAGAACGCTAAATTTCATGATAAAAGAGAACTTTATTCGACTGTTTGAAGACTCGTTTCGCAACAACTGGGACCTGCCTGCCTATACAAACTATGGCGAGAACGTGACATTGAGTTATGCCGACGTGGCAGAAAAGGTTGCTCGTTTGCACCTGCTCTTCGAACAATGCGGCATCAGCCGGGGAGATAAAATCTCGCTCGTTGGTCGTAATACAAGCAACTGGGCGATTGTGTATGTGGCAACTGTGACCTATGGAGCCGTGATTGTGCCCATTCTTCAGGATTTTCATGCCAACGACATTTTACACATTGTCAATCATTCGGAATCACGTCTGCTGTTTACCGCAGATCAGATCTGGGAGAATATAGAAGAAGAAAAACTGTTCTATACTACGGGCGTCTTCTCGCTCAACGACCTGACCTGCATCAGTCTGATTGATCAGAACGAAAGACGTAAACATGCCGATTTGCTTGCTGACATTGACGGGAATCAGGAAGACTCCGGATCAGAAGAACAGACCTTTAGCGTCATCCGTCCTGAAGACGTTACCTCCGAACGCATAGACGAGCTCTTCAGACAGAAATATCCGTATGGATTCAACCGTGACGACGTGCGTTACATTGATCAGCCTAACACCGAGATTGTGTCTATCAACTATACATCAGGCACGACGGGCTTCTCTAAAGGCGTTATGACAAGCGGCAATGCTCTTGCAGGAAATATCATCTATGGCATAGAAACCAAACTCTTCCAGCGTGGGGACAGTTGTGTGGCTTTCCTCCCGCTGGCT
>JAFUXZ010000062.1 GCA_017470795.1 Paludibacteraceae bacterium | reverse complement strand
TTTTGACCCCAAACTTTTTGATTAGCTTGATTGCAGTGGCCATTGTTCCGCCTGTGGCAAGGAGGTCATCATGAACAACCACAACGTCTGACTCCGTGAGTGCGTCGCGATGTATTTCTATGGTGTCCACGCCATATTCTTTTGCATAGCTGACCTCAAGGGTATCTGCCGGGAGCTTTCCCTTCTTGCGGACAGGTATGAAGCCGGCGTTCAGCCGGTTGCCGAGAATGGGAGCCATCACAAAGCCGCGTGACTCGATGCCGAGTACTTTGGTGATGCCGCAGTCTTTATATCTTCTGTACATTTCTTCCTCGAACCACTTCATGCACTCCGGGTTGGCAAAGGCTGTTGTGAGGTCTTTGAACAAGATACCCTTTTTGGGGAAATCGGGGACGTCGCGGATGATTTTCTTTACTTCTTCCTGTGTCATATTTTTCAGGTTTATAATGAGTTAGTCGGTAAATGTTTCACGTGGAACATTATCGTCCCAAAAGGACAATCAGGACGTTGATGTCGCTTGGTGATATGCCGGGAATGCGCGAGGCTTGCCCGATGTTTTCCGGGTCGTGAAGCGTCAGTTTCTGCCTGGCCTCGGTTGAGAGCGATAGGACTGAATGATAGTCAATGCGCCCGCGCAGCGGAATATCTTCCAACTTGTGCAGCTTGTCGGCTGCCAGTCGCTCGCGCTCAATGTAGCCGCTGTATTTGAATTGTATCTCAACACCTTCTGTGACTTCCTGTCGCAACGAGGGCTCAATGAGGTCTGTTTGTTGGCGCAGTTCCGGCAGTGCCTCAGCAAGCAAGTCTATGTTGACCTGCGGTCTGGACAGGAGCTCAGAGAGTTTGCATGCGTGCGCGATGGCGCTTGTCTGCTGCTGTGTGAGCAAGGTGTTGATTTGCTCCGGGGCGACGCTGTATGACCTGATGAACTGTGTCAGTTCCTGCTCGGCTTTCAGCTTGCCGGTGAGTCGGTTCATGCGTTGCGCGTCTGCCAGTCCGAGCCGGTAGGATTTCTCGGTCAGGCGCACATCGGCATTGTCCTGCCGCAGCAAGATGCGATATTCGGCTCTTGACGTGAACATGCGGTATGGTTCGTCCACACCCTTCATCACAAGGTCGTCAATCAGCACACCGATGTACGCCTCGTCGCGCTTGAGCGTAAAGGGGGCACTGCCGTGTGCACTCTGGTGTGCGTTGATGCCGGCTATCAGCCCCTGTCCGGCAGCTTCCTCATAGCCGGTCGTGCCGTTAATCTGTCCTGCAAAATAAAGGCCGTTGACGAGGCGCGTCTCAAGGGTATGATGTAACTGGGTGGGGTCGAAGAAGTCGTACTCGATGGCGTATCCGGGGCGATAGATCTGGACGTGTTCCAGCCCCTGAATTGTACGCAGTGCGTTTAGCTGCACCTGCAGTGGCAGTGACGAGGAGAATCCGTTCAGATAATACTCTTGCGAGTTGACACCTTCGGGTTCCAAGAAGAGCTGGTGTGCCTCTTTGTCGGCAAAGGTGACGATTTTTGTCTCTATGCTTGGACAATAGCGCGGCCCGATGCTTTTGATTTGGCCGTTGTATAGCGGTGAGTCAGCAAGCCCCTTACGGAGTTCGTCATGGGTCTGCGTGTTGGTGTAGGTGATCCAGCAGCTCATCTGCCGAAGCGGCTGCTCGGTCCTGTCAAGATAGCTGAACCGGTGAAAATCCTGATCACCGGGCTGCTCGGTCAGCTGGCTGAAGTCAATGCTTCGTGCATCTATACGGCAGGGCGTTCCGGTCTTCATGCGGTCAGCCCGGAAGCCAAGGCCTCTGAGTTGTTCCGTCAGTCCTTTCGATGCCGGCTCGCTGATGCGTCCTCCAACCTGCTGTGTGCGTCCAAAGTGCATCAGTCCATTCAGAAATGTCCCGTTGGTCAGCACTACAGAACGTGCCGAAAAGGCAGCTCCCAGAGCCGTCTTAACGCCTCGGACAGCCCCATGGTCAACAATCAGTTCGACCACTTCATCCTGCCACACGTACAGGCCCTCGGTGTTGCTCACACGGTCTGTCCAGTTTTCGATGAAGCGCTTCCTGTCGCATTGTGAACGTGGGCTCCACACGGCCGGCCCTTTGCTTCGGTTCAGCATTCTGAATTGGATGCTGCTTTGGTCAGTGATAATGCCCATTTGTCCTCCGAGAGCATCTATCTCTCTGACTATCTGACCTTTAGCAATTCCTCCGACAGCGGGATTACAACTCATTTGTGCGATTTTGTTCATGTCCATCGTAATGAGCAACGTGGTTGAACCGAGATTTGCGGCGGCGCATGCCGCTTCACATCCGGCATGTCCGGCTCCGACGACGATGACATCATAATCAAAAATCATAAGGCACAGAATGTGTTATATCGTTTTGACTGTTAATAGCTTTCAGCCCTTGACGCATCCAGCCGGAGGAAGATGAAAAGCAAGATTGTGAATCCCCACAGCGAAGAGCCGCCATAACTGAAGAAAGGCAACGGAATGCCAATCACAGGGAGTAGGCCGGTGACCATTCCGATGTTGATGGTAAGATGAAAGAAGAACACGCCGGCAACGCAATAGCCGTAGATTCTGTTGTATGCATCACGTTGCCGCTCCGCGATGGCTATCAATCGCAGGATGAACCAGGCATAGAGCAGCAATACAATCAATGAGCCGAAAAAGCCGAACTCCTCCCCGATGGTGCAGAAGATGAAATCTGTATCCTGCTCCGGCACGTATTTGAGCTTGGTCTGCGTACCATTCAGATACCCCTTGCCGAAGAAGCCGCCCGACCCGATGGCAATCTGCGACTGGTTTACGTTATAGCCGACTCCCGACGGATCTTCCTTTAGGTTAAGCGTCACCATGATTCGGTCGCGTTGGTGCGGACGGAGCATGTGATGGAACAGATAGTCGCACGAGAAAACATAGCCGATGCTTAAAAGCGAAACCGCAATCAGCACCCAGAACGTCCGTCTGTAGGTCGACAGAGCCAGATAGGCCATGTATATACATCCGATCACAATGCTGATAATGCAGGCGATATTCAGATTCAGACCGGCATTTTGAGCCAGAACGAGCCCGATGAGCGTCATCAGACCATGAATGGACAGCAATATCAACGACTCCCTGAAGCGTCCCGTCAGTTTACGTGCAAATATGACTTGTATGAGGGCTACGATGCCCGTGCAGATCACAAAACCGAGTGACCCGCCATATACGCCAAGCGGCTCGGTTCCCCACGCAACAACGCTGACGAACATCAGAATGGCGACCACCCCCGCAAGCAGAATGTTGCCGTTCATACCCTCCCGGTAGAACATGAGCAAAAACGAGACAAAGACCAGAGCCGACCCCGTTTCCTTTTGCGGACCCATGATGATGAGCATCGGAGCAAGCATGATGAGGGCCGGAATAAGCAAGTCGCGCAGCGAACGAACTTTATACCCGTACGAACTCATAAACTTGGCCAATGCCATGGCGGTTGATATCTTGGCCAACTCTGCCGGCTGAATCTTCACACCGCCTCCGAGGTCAATCCACGAAAGCGACCCCTTAGTCTCTTTGGCAATAATGGGCGTGATGAGCAGAATGCCGATGGTTATGATGTAGATGGCGTAGGAGAATATGTTGTAGTATTTTGCCTCAACGACGGAAAGCACAAGGGCAATTCCAAAAGCCCCAAGTATCCATAAAAACTGCTTCCCCGCCCGATTGTCAAGGCTCATGATGGTAGACTGGTCAAAATCGTAGATTGCCCCATACAAATTGACCCACCCCAACACGACAAGTACCAGATACAGTCCGATGGCCTGCCAGTCAAATGCTTTAATCAAACTTCTTTCCCCTGCCATGCTTTCGGTCAATGACGTTTGTATTTATTACGGAGTTGCACATCCTGTCATACAAATCAGGACGTGAGATAGAGTCGGTCAGATATCTCTCAACCATCAGACTGCCCATCGGTGCCGCCCACGTTGCGCCAAAGCCTCCGTTCTCAATAATCACTGCAACGGCAATCTTCGGATTGTCTTTGGGCGCATAGACAACAAAGACGGAATGATCCTTTCCGTGAGAGTTCTGAGCAGTCCCTGTCTTTCCACATGCATCAATGCCGGGAATCTGCGAACGGCGTCCTGTTCCATGATCCAATACGCTGAACATACCCTCCTGGACGTATGAAAACCATTTCGGACTGACTAGGGTCTGGTGGCGGCGTGACAGCATGCTGTCATTTTTGTTTAGATGTGGGGTGATATAATACCCCCCGTTAGCGATAGTAGCGACCATGTTAGCCAGTTGTAGTGGGGTTAGTTCCACTTCTCCCTGACCGATTGAATTTGATCTGATAGTCAGCGCCTTCCAGCCTTTTGGGCCATACCATTTGTCGTACATCTCAACCGATGGGATACGCCCGGACTTCTGTTGGTAAAGGTCAGCATCCTCAAAGGTTTTGCCGAGCCCGAAGCTCATGATGTATGTTCTCCATTTGCTGTACTGATCGCGAAACTTTTCGTTTCCGTTGCCATATCCGTTCTTCTCAAGCGTCACTCTGTAGGCATGCCAGAAATAAGGGTTACAACTTTGCTCAATAGCCTTGACGAGTGCAACCGGAGAGCCGTGTGAGTGCGTACAGCGAATGGGCTTGGACCCCGTACCGCTGCAGGGGAACGGCGTGGATGGGGTGATGCCTCCCAGTTCGAGTTCTACGCATGCCTGGACTGTCTTGAATGTTGACCCCGGGGCATAAGAAGCCTGTGTGGCCCGGTTCATGAGCGGCTTTGTCGGATCGTTGAGCAAAGACATGTAGTTGTTGCCGCGCTGGCGTCCAATCATGATGGCAGGGTCCCAGGTCGGATTTGACGCGAGAGTGAGTATCTCTCCCGTGTGCGGTTCGATAGCCACGATGCTCCCCAGTTTGCCTTGAAGCATCTGTTCGGCAAACTCCTGCAGTTTGATGTCTATCGTAAGGGTGATGTTCTCTCCTGCCTTTGGGGCTTTGTCAAAGGCACCATTCTCATAACTCCCCTTAATGCGTCCTTTGGAATCGCGCAGCAGTACCTCAACGCCTTTCTCTCCGCGAAGGCTGTTCTCATAAGTGTATTCGACGCCATCCCGTCCGGCATAGTCGCCCGAAGCGTAATAGGGGTCACGTTCAATGTCGGAATGTGAGACCTCACCGATACTTCCCAAGACGTGCGCGGCGCAACTGTAGGTGTAGTCGCGCAGAGTGTGTTGCTGAATGTAGAATCCTGGAAATCTGAATTCGGATTCCTGCAGCTGCGCGATGTCTTCCATCTTCAGCTGTGACATGAAGGTCTGCGGAGTGTAGGGAGAGTAGCCTCTGTTCTTCCGGAGGTTTTTGATATCTCCCATGCGCTCGTCGAATCGTTCACGGCTGATCTTGACTGCTTCGCAGAATCCGGTTGTATCGAAATCGGCAGGAATCTCGCGCATGATGACGGTGATGTCATACGCAGCCTGATTGTAGACCAACAGCTCACCGTTCCGGTCATATATCAGTCCTCTGACGGGGAAGACCGTTCGCTTCAGGAAAGCGTTACTGTCGGCCATGTCTTTGTATTTCGGACTTCCAATCTGTAAATGGAACAGTTGGTACAACAGCACCAGCACCACCAGCACGATAATCGCACTGATAACGTAACGCCGATAATATAGCCTGTCGTTTATCATCTATTGCGCTTTGTCAAACAGGCTTGCCACAAGGATGAGTGCACTTGATACCAGCGAACTGATGAAGACTCGTCCGATGAGCCACCATCCGTTGGTCAGCGTAAAGGCCTCGAGTGCGAACAGGGTGGCGTGGTGGATGGTCACCAGCATCACCACATATTTGATGTACTCTATAGCCCCGAAGGTTTCGTATCCGGGAGTTCCCGTCGTGCGCATTTCTTCGTCAACAAACAACTTGATGACGTAGTAGCGCAAATATCCAACAAGCGTACCGGCAAAGCAATGTAGTCCCAGCGTGTTGGAGAACATGTCGATGAACAGGCCGATGAGGAATCCCAGTATCACATCGAGCCACCTCGGCTCATCAACGGGCAGGGTCAGCAGAAACAGGACATATATGTACGGATTGCACATCGTGCTGAGTTGCAGATTGTCAATAAGCAGGACTTGCAACAGGATCAGCAGGATGAACCGCAAAGCGTTTATGGATATCGTCCGAAGCATGTGGCCGGTTATTTCTTGTTCGAGTCTTGGGTTGACCGTTGTTCGAGCTGTTGTTGTTCTTTTTTGTTAGCGTTTCTGATTACCTGAACGTATGTCAGTGTGCTGAAGTTAGTTGCCAGTTCGACCTTTATCTTGTGGAACATGTCGCTGTCATCGAGTTCGCAGATTTTGACCGTTCCGACGGCAATCCCCTCAGGGAATGTGCTTGACAGTCCGCTTGTGATGATTGTGTCGCCAACCTGAACCTGTACGTGCCGCGCGATGTCTTTCATGTCGGAATATCGTGCGTCTGTTCCGTCCCAGACGAGCGGGCCGCTGTAATTGCTTGTCTTGAGTTTGCAGTTGAGTTTCAGGGTCGGGTTCAACAGTGGCACGATGACGGCGAAGTGTTCTGAAACGTTCTTGATGATTCCTACAGCCCCACTGCTGCTTACGACTCCCATGTCGGGCTCGATGCCGTCAAGTGCGCCTTTGTTGATGGTGATGTAGTTCTTCAGATGATTGGTGGAGTTGTTGATTACTTTCGCCGGGATGTAATCCAGTTGGTTTTCTGATGGGAGTCTTGGGTTTTCGATGCCATTGGCACGTTCTTCAGCCATCACAAGCCTGTTTTCAAGGTCGTTGATCTGGTTGAGCAGCTGTGCGTTTTCTGCGGCCAGTTGTGCGTTGGTGCTTTTCAGCTTGAAGAAGTCTGTGATGCTGCTTGACCACTCGTACATCCGCGCTGTGAAGTCGTTGGCCGAAGACAGGTAGACGGTCTGTTGATACTTGTTGTTGCGCACCAGAAGCACAAGGCTTATGCCTTCCAGCAGGATGAATAGGAACATCACCCTGAATTTATAGAAGAACTGTAAGATCTTGTGCATAGTCTGCTGTTCTGGTCGTTGTGGTTTTTGTCGGCTGTTTTCCGGGTCGGTTGTGACTTGGTGCGGATAAAAGAGATGCACATCGGTCCGGTGTCAGGCGAACATGACAGGCCGGACCGACATGCATGTCAGCATGTTTTTATCTCATCAGGAACGGATATTTATTCACGTTCTTCAGGGCGATGCCTGTGCCTCGTGCTACGGCACGCAGTGGATCTTCAGCCACGTGGAATTCGATTCCGAATTTGTCGTGCAGCCGTTTGTCCAGTCCGCGCAGCAGTGCGCCGCCGCCGGCCAGATAGATGCCGCGGTCAACGATGTCGGCATAGAG
The DNA here is from genome assembly GCA_017470795.1 of Paludibacteraceae bacterium. Classification (GTDB taxonomy): domain Bacteria; phylum Bacteroidota; class Bacteroidia; order Bacteroidales; family Paludibacteraceae; genus RGIG4928. Next base: position 2,017 of record JAFUXZ010000062.1, on the reverse strand, counting down.
CTCGGCCGGGGTGTTTTCCAGTGCGTTCAGGATGGCGTTCTCGATTTTCATGACCGATTTTTCCAGGCAGTGCGCAATTTCCTGATAGCTCACAGGCACTTCCATAGGCAGGGAGGTCATCCTGTTAGGTCCGCGTACGATGCAGTCTTCGGGAGCGTCTTCACCGAGATCAGTGAGTACGGAGCCGACGGCTATCTTGATGCGCTCTGCAGTCGGTTCGCCGATTCGCATGTTGTGCATTCTGCTCATGTATTCAATGATGTCTTCGTTGAAGTCGTCACCGGCAATCTTGATGGATTTGTTGCTTACGATACCGCCCAGTGAGATGACGGCGATCTCGGTCGTCCCGCCTCCGATGTCAACGATCATGCAGCCGTTGGGTGCTTCGACATCGATGCCGATACCGATTGCGGCAGCCATAGGTTCATAGATCATGTACACTTCGCGTCCGCCGGCATGTTCTGACGAGTCGCGTACGGCACGTATCTCTACTTCTGTCGAGCCCGACGGGATGCAGACCACCATCTTCAGTGTCGGCTTGATGAATCGGTTTGAGTGCGGAATCTTTTTGATCAGCTCACGCATCATCATTTCGCAGGCAAAGAAGTCAGCAATCACGCCGTCGCGCAGAGGTCGAACGGTACGTATGCCTTCGCTCTCTTTTCCCTGCATCATCTGCGCTTTTTTGCCTACGGCTTCAAATCTCTTGTCGCCTCCTTTATAGTTAATGGCTACTACGGAAGGTTCGTCGACCACCACTTTGTCGTTACATATAATGATGGTGTTGGCCGTTCCGAGGTCAATGGCAACCTCTTGTGTGAATGAAAATAATCCCATTTTATGTGTGTGTTATTTGTTGTTATATCGTTGTTCGACGGGTGATGTGTCAGTGTTTGAAGTGACGTATGCCGGTGGTGACCATGGCGATGCTGTTCTTGTTGCACACGTCTGTTGATTCCTGGTCTCTGATGCTCCCGCCGGGTTGTATGACGGCTTTGATTCCGGCTTGTGCGGCCAGTTCGCAGCAATCGCCGAAGGGGAAGAAGGCGTCGCTTGCCATCACGGCTCCCTGCAGGTCGAAGCCGAAGCTCTGTGCTTTGGCTATGGCCTGTTTGAGGGCGTCGACGCGCGAGGTCTGCCCTACTCCGCTGGCCAGCAACTGGCGGCCTTTGGCTAGTACGATGGCGTTGGACTTGGAGTGCTTCACGATCTTGTTGGCAAACAGCAGGTCGTCAACCTGTTCGGCTGTAGGTGCGGTTGTGGTGACGGTGGTCAGTTCGGCGGGGTCTTCGACGTGCGTGTCGCGCTGTTGCACGAGCAGCCCGTTGAGTGTACTCCTTACGGTCTGATGCGGCACGTCGGTTGATTTCTGCACCAGGATGATGCGGTTCTTCTTTTGGGTCAGGATTTCCAGAGCGTCTACGTCATAGTCTGGCGCAATGATAACTTCAAAGAAGATTTTGTTCATTTCTTCGGCGGTAGCCTTGTCGATGATTGCGTTGGCGATGATGATGCCTCCGAAAGCCGATACGGGGTCGCCGGCGAGTGCGTCCTTCCATGCGTCAATGAGGTGGCGGCGTGAAGCCAGCCCGCAGGCGTTGTTGTGTTTCAGGATGGCGATTGTGATATCGTCGAAATCGTTCATCAGATTGACGGCGGCGTCGATGTCCAGCAGGTTGTTGTATGAGATTTCCTTTCCGTGTATCTGTTCAAACATGTCGTCAAACTTGCCGAAGAACACCCCTTTCTGGTGCGGGTTTTCGCCGTATCTGAGTGGTTTTGACGCGTCTGTGGCGATGCGCAGGGCGGTCTGGTTGTCCCGGTCGAAGTAGTTGAAGATGGCGGCATCGTATTTGCTTGACACTGCAAAGGCCTCTTTGGCAAACCACATCCGCTCTTCCAGTGTGGTCTGCGCTCCCTTGTCGTTCAGGATGTCCAGCAGGGGTTCGTACTGGGCTTTTGAGGCCACGATGACCACATCGTTGTAGTTCTTGGCAGCGGCTCTGATCAGCGAGAT
>JAFUXZ010000061.1 GCA_017470795.1 Paludibacteraceae bacterium | reverse complement strand
TTCTGCCCTGTCAGGTCTCTGCGTGTCGGAGGCCGGGAATGATGATCTTCAGGTGAATCATCTGGTCGCGGGTCGGAGCGCAGATTTTCTGTGAGTCGTTTTCTCTTGGCGCAGGAGCCGCTCATCGGTTATGGCTCTTCCGTCCTTTTGGATGCGGTCTGGTGGAATCCGTATGCCTGCTGATGCTGTCCGGATGTGTGTATTCTTGTGGAGTGGGACTTTGCAGATGCCCGATTGTTGTCGGATGTGTATGTGGGAGTCGGCGGGTTGTGGAGCGTTTGGATGGTGGATAATACAAAAACTTCTGTTACTTTTGTGAGACCAAAGGCTGGCACTGTGTGACCACAGATGCCGGCCGTATGCAGAAACAAACAGACTGTACGCTCATGTTCACGCTTTTTCGTAAAGAGTTCACGTCGTTCTTCTATTCGGCCACGGGCTATGTCGTTCTTGGACTTTTTTGGCTTGCGGTGTCGTTGCTGATGTGGCTGATTCCGGGTTCGTATAACGTGTTGGATTCAGGCTATGCACAGTTTGACAGTCTTTTTGGCCTGACGCCGTGGCTGTTTATGTTTTTGTGCCCGGGCATCACGATGCGGATGCTGGCGGAGGAGAAGCAAAACCGGACATGGGACTGGCTTCGTACGCTCCCGATGTATCCGTCGCAGATTGTGTTGGGCAAATATATGGCGGCTGTGATGCTGTCGCTTATCGCGTTGTTGCCCTATCTGGTCTATTATTGGGGTGTGAGTCGCCTTGCCGACCCTGTGGGCAATGTGGACGGAGGGGCTTTCATGGGTTCGATGACGGGGCTGTTCTTCTTGATTGTGGCAGATACGGCGATTGGGCTGTTTGCTTCTTCCGTCACGCGCAGCCAGCTGACGAGCTTCCTGCTGGCCTTGGTGATGTGTTTCCTGCTTTTCTATGGCTTTGATCTGGCCGGTGGGCTTCTGTCTTCGGGGCCGGCTGTCGAGTCGGTGCGCCATCTGGGCTTTAATGCGCACTATACAGCTGTCAGCCGTGGCGTGATTGATTCGCGTGACTTGGCCTATTTCGTCTTTGTCGGCTCGTTGTTTGTCGCGCTGACAATCTGGCGTTGTCGTCGTCGCGAATAGTGCTTATATCCGTACGCCGAACAGCAGGCGTACGCGTGTGGTCTGCAGGTTGATGTATGCATCGTCTGTCCTACCGATGTTGGAGTAGTGATAGGACGTATTCATCCCCGCAAAGAATTTATCCCACGAATAGATGGCGGCAAACTGTCCGAGAATGATGGCTTCCGGGAAATAGAACTTCAGACGCTGTTCCTGACTGTCGGGAAACCGGATGCCATTGCGTGAGAATATGACCAGGCTTGGCTGGCAGCTGATGTGTATGAGCCAATGCCGGTTGGGGACGAAGTGATAGGCGTATCCGGCACCGATGCCAAGCAGGTTGGTTGAAATCTGCTGCATAAACCGCTCGTCACCGCTGAAGGCGTTTTTACGCTCAATGATGTTGTGTTGGAAACTGGCGTTGATGATCAGGCTCCCTGCCGGACGCACCTGCAGATAGGATTGTGTGAAGGCAGCCGGGTAGGAAAAGCGCTTGTAATTGAATGCGTAGTACAGATTGGCCAGGATGCCCCGTTGCTCTGTTATACCTTTGCCGATATCCATCATGCTGACCTGACCGGATGGTCTGGCCGTCAGCCGTGTCTTCCCGCTGTAGGTTGAAGCCGACTGAATCAGAAACTCGGCTCCAAACCGGTTGCCGTACGCAAGGATGTACATCTCCATGTCCTTGTTGCGGCCGGACAACTTGGCCGGATTGAGCGCAAATCCGACGGTGAATCCACGATAGTTGGCCGTTAGAGTCAACGTGCCGCGCGGGTCGGTGTTCAGTTCAGTGTGGTAGTCAAGGGAGTCAGAAGCCCTTCCGGTAGCATCTATCGAACTGATGCCGATGTTGCCCAACGAACGGAAGGTCCAGATCTGATCAGGTATCTGAATATAGTTCGTATCAATGCGTGCAGTCAGACGCTCAAGTCTTACGGTCAGAATACTGTCGGCACGTGACATGAACCGCCTCTGCCGCCCCCACAGCTGAGCATGAAAACATATCAGCAGTGCGATGATGATGAGTGGACGTGAACGCATAAGATGGTCTCTTTGGAACGAAGAGAAGAGAGGCTTCGCCCCTCTGTTGCTGCAAAGGTAAGAAAAATCGCTACTTTTGCGATTATGATTACCTGTTATCTCGGTCTGGGGACGAATCTCGGTGACCGGCATGCCAATCTTCTGCTGGCAGTCCGTCTGATTCAGGAGCGCATTGGTCGGGTGGTGGCGCAGTCAGATGAATATCACTCCGAGCCATGGGGCTTCACGTCGCCCAACCGGTTTGTCAACATAGCCGTTGCCGTTCAGACCAATCTGCTCCCGACACAACTCCTGACCATAACTCAGGAGATTGAGCGCCGGATGGGACGCGCAGAGAAAAGTATTGACGGACAATATCATGACCGCATCATCGATATTGACATCCTGCTCTATGGCAACCTGCGAATCTCGACCCCCGGCCTGACGGTTCCACACCCGCTGATTATGCAGCGCGACTTCGTACGTGTTCCGCTCTTTCAGATTCTGTCACCCCGGAGTGCAGAGCGGAGTTTGCTGCAGCCATAGACGGTGAGAGAAAGTATATGTTATAAAACATAATATGTACAATCTCTAATCCGATGAAAAGAATTAACTTTGACCCGATTTGCACGTGTGTGCAGAAAACGTTAAAACAACATAAAACAAACTTTAATATCAAGCACTTATGAAAGCTTACAAACCTCAGGACATCAAGAACATCTCGCTCTTGGGAAGTTCCGGCTCGGGAAAGACCACTCTCGTTGAATCCATGCTCTTCGAGAGTGGTATCATCAATCGTCGCGGTTCGGTCGACAGTCAGAACACTGTATCCGACTATTTCCCGGTAGAGAAGGAATATGGCTACTCCGTATTCCCCACCGTGATCAACGTGGAATGGAACGACAAGAAACTCAATATCATCGACTGCCCGGGCGCTGACGACTTCGTGGGTGGAGCCGTGACTTCGCTCAACGTGACCGACACAGCCCTCATCGTAGTCAATGCCAAGCAGGGCGTGGAAGTAGGCACGCAGAACCACTTCCGCTACACAGAGAAGTACGAGAAGCCCGTCATCTTCCTGCTCAACCAGCTCGATGGCGAGAATGCCGACTATGACAAGTCGGTAGAGTCGCTCCGTGAGACCTTTGGCAACAAATGCGTACGCGTGCAGTATCCGGTCAACGTCGGCCCGCAGTTCAATGAACTGATTGACGTGCTGACCATGAAGATGTACCGCTGGAAGCCGGAAGGTGGCAAACCCGAGATCCTTGACATCCCGGCCGACCAGATGGACAAGGCACAAGAGCTGAACGGCGCATTGTGCGAAATGGCAGCCGAGAACGACGAGGCACTCATGGAGAAGTTCTTCGAAGAGGGGACACTCAACGAAGAGGAGATGCGCATGGGTCTGATGAAGGGCATCCAGCAGCGCGATGCATTCCCCATCTTCTGCGTGTGCGCAGGCAAGGACATGGGCGTACGCCGCGTGATGGAGTTCCTCGGACATATCGCCCCCTCAGTGAGCGACATGGCAGCCCCGAAGGATGAAAACGGAGCAGAGGTCCCCTGCGACCCCGCAGCAGGCACCAGCATCTACATCTTCAAGACCAGTGTCGAGCCGCATATCGGCGAGGTGAACTACTTCAAGGTAATGAGCGGCACAATCAAGAATGGCGACGACCTGCAGAATATGACGCGCGGCTCCAAGGAGCGCATCACGCAGCTCTATGCCGTGGCAGGCTCAATCCGTACGGCTGTCGACCAACTCTCAGCCGGTGACATCGGAGCCACCGTCAAGCTCAAGGACGCACGTACCGGCAATACGCTCAACGGCAAGGACTGCGATTTTGAATTCGGACCTATCCAATATCCGGCTCCGCGCTATCGTCGCGCCATCCGTCCGCAGACCGAATCTGAAGCCGAGAAACTGGGCGTACTGCTCACCCGCATGCACGAAGAAGACCCGACATGGGTTATCGAGCAGTCCAAAGAGCTGAAGCAGACCATCGTTCACGGACAGGGCGAGTTCCACCTGCGTACGCTCAAATGGCGCCTGGAGAACAACGACAAGATGATGATTGAATTCGACGAGCCGCGCATCCCCTATCGTGAGACCATCACGAAAGCCGCCCGTGCCGACTATCGCCACAAGAAGCAGTCAGGTGGTTCCGGCCAGTTTGGTGAGGTGCACCTCATCGTTGAGCCTTACGAAGAAGGCAAGGCCCTGAAAGAAACCTACAAGTTTGGCAATCAGGAGTTCAAGATTACGGCCCGTGACACGCAGGAGATACCTCTCGAATGGGGAGGCAAACTGGTTGTTGTCAACTCCGTAGTAGGCGGCGCCATTGACGCCCGCTTCATCCCCGCCATCGTCAAGGGTCTGATGGACCGCATGGAGCAGGGACCGCTCACAGGGTCTTACGCCCGCGACGTGCGCGTCATCAGCTATGACGGCAAGATGCACCCCGTTGACTCCAACGAAATCTCCTTCCGTCTGGCAGGACGTAATGCATTTGCCGAGGCCTTCCGCAATGCAGGCCCGAAGGTGCTCGAACCCGTCTATGACATGGAAGTGCTCGTTCCGGCCGACCGCATGGGCGACGTGATGAGCGACCTGCAGGGACGCCGTGCCATCATCATGGGCATGGACAGCGAGCGCGGATTCCAGAAACTCAACGCCAAAGTGCCTCTGAAAGAAGTCAGCAGCTACTCCACCGCTCTGAGCTCACTCACCGGCGGACGCGCCAGCTTCTCGATGAAGTTCGCCAGCTACGAACTCGTTCCGGGCGACGTTCAAGACGCCCTCATCAAGGAATACGAAGCCCAGCAGGACGACAAGGACTAATCAGTCCGTCGTACAAACAGGTAACAGGGGTTGCAGGCAATGCTTGCAACCCCTGCCTTATTATGTGCCGTCAAGGCATTCCTGCCCGTACTGCGGCAACGGCCGGCACGGGCGGGAGGTGCAGCTTCCTGCTATGGGCAGAAAAGTGTCATCCGGGCGTAGTTTGAAAAAATAAATCATATCTTTGCGACACAATAAGATATTGAAGTAAATCATTTGTCCAACACACCATTCTGTCCCGCTATGACAATACATGCAAAAAAGAATGCCGCCACCATGCTGCTGGCTGCCGTGGCAACAGTCATGATGCTGAGTGCCTGCAAAGGCAGTAACCACAACGACGAGCCCGCAAACCCCAATGCACTGACCTACGAACAAGCCATGCAGACCATACAGGGCGTGTGGGACGTAGGCGGGGATTTTATCTATACCATATCTCCTGAACTAATTGCCGTATACCCTATAGAGAAAAACTGGAGCTGGGCTAATAGCACGGACTTCACCGTGGTAGCCAAGTCGGGCAAGGACTACTCACAAGGTTCATTTCAGTATGCCAATCCATATCGCGATATGCAGTATACCCCTCTCTTCAACTACTCTGACTTGACAGAAGAGAGCATGACGGTAGCGTATGAAAAAGATGGCTACATACAGTCTGATTCTGAGGTCAGTGATTTTCAGACCGCCAAAGCACAGCACATCTTCGTTCCCACCAAAGCACGGCATGCTTGGTTCTTGCTTGCCAGACAATGGGTAGCCGCCATCGACAGCGAACGCTTTGACAGTGTGGCCATAAGCATGAATTATCAAACTAACACTCCCGATTGGATACACACCCTCTACGCCGTTCACATCAGACGAGACCTTGACCATCCGCAAGCCGGGACATGGAAGAAACTGTATGCTAATAATTACCCCGGATATTCTTTGGTTGTTACTCCGAACGGAGGCATGCCTGAAAGCGGCACCTTCATGAACACGGAAAGCAACAACCGCACAGGGATAGAGGCTTACCTTCAGTCGTATCGCGACCTCAACTACTATACCGAGAGCGTGGAGCTATACCTCAGCATGAAAGAACTCCCGAGGGGATGGAGACAGTTCAAAATCAGATCACACAACGTCATTCCCATTGCCCAGCTCGACCTGTATAAGGAAGACTGACCCTCTCCAACATCAAACGATTTACGGTTTAACAATCAATATGATTACCATCATTCATCCGGCCGATCGGGACTACCGGCCTCATCCCAACCGTACGGACGGATTCCGCCTGCTCACCGATACCTTCCGGCAGATGCATGACATCAACCCGCAGTATCTCACTTTCGACTTGCGCACGCTGCCCCCACATCAATATAATGCTGCATACCATTTTCACAGATATGCTGATGAGATGTTTGTCATCTTCAGCGGAGCTGCCACGCTTCGTACGCCCGACGGTCTGCAGGAAGTTGCAGCAGGCGACATCATATTTTTCGGTGCGGGCGAGACGGGAGCACATCAGCTGTATAATCATACTGCCGAACCCTGTGAATACCTCGACCTGCGCACCAGCATCGGGCACGATGTATGCGAATATCCCGATAGCGACAAGCTGATTCTCATGCCGCAGGCCGACTCCTTGAACCGCCATCCACAGCCGGCCTATTTTGATGGCGAAGAGAATGTTGATGAAATATGGAATAGGCTTCGTGCTAAGCAAGAAGCTAAAGCTGCAAATAGAAAATCAACAGAGTTAGAAGAACAGATATAATCTCCAAAAAGAAAAGTACATTTTTCATAAATATGCAAGGGGCAGGTAGCTTTGACAAGTTGCCTGCCCTTCTTACCTTCACCCATCTGCCTGAAAGCGTAATGGCGTGCATCCTATCTGCAGCAAATGCCGCAGGGCTTGCTGCGACCCAAACTGACGGCTTCGCTGACCGTGACGCAACGGATGCCGCCCGTGCAGCGGTTAAGACCGCGGCACGAGCGGCTCCTGTGGTAGGCATACGCATTGTTTCTAATAAGGAGTAGGTCTGCATGAGTCCTTTCTTGCCGATGTCGGCAAAAATGTAGTATCTTTACGGAACTTTCTGACGAAAAACTTGCCGATAGGAGCTGATCGGGAGTCCGATGTCTCGCAGGGCATGATTTGACAACAGGCAAAAAGGATACAGCGATGGACTATATTTCCGTTATACAGTTTGCTGAAAAATATGGCATCAGTGAGCGAACAGCCCGCAACTACTGTGCTGCCGGCAGAATAGAAGGAGCTTTCCTGACCGGCAAAACGTGGAATATCCCAGCTGATGCTGCTTTACCTCCCAAGGGGAAGAAGAAAATCTCGCCCCTCCTTGCCCGTCTGCGTGATGAAAAGGAGAGCCGGCTCAAGGGAGGAATTTATCACCACACGCAGATAGACCTTACCTATAGCTCCAATCACATTGAAGGCAACCGCCTGACCAGAGAGCAGACACGCTATATATTTGAGACAAATACACTTGGCATCACTACCGATGATACGCGGATTGATGATATCATGGAAACGGTCAACCACTTCCGTTGCATCGATTATATTATCGACCATGCTACTGACCGCATGACCGAGGCACATATCAAGCAACTGCATTCCACGCTTAAGACGAACACGTCAGACAGTGCGAAAACATGGTTTGCAGTGGGTGACTACAAGCGGCTTGCCAATGAAGTCGGCGGCGAAGAAACCGTACAGCCTAAAGACGTACATCGTCATGTCAGGAACCTGCTTGCCGGATATAATGGCCTTGAAAAGGTCGGGCTTGAAGATATTCTGGATTTTCACGTACAGTTTGAGCGGATTCATCCCTTTCAGGACGGTAATGGGCGCATAGGGCGGCTCCTGATGTTCTGGCAGTGCCTGCAGACCGGCATCGTGCCGTTTATCATCACCGAAAATCTGCGGCTGTATTACTGTCGCGGCATACAGAACTGGGGCAATGTCAACGGCTTCCTCACCGACACCTGCCTGACAGCCCAGGATGACTACAAAGCACTGCTCGACTATTTCAAGATTAAGTATTAGCCCCCCTGCGCAGCAGACTGCTTGTTGCTTCCCGGAGGGAACAGGACTTGCCAACTGTCATCTTCATCCCATCTGCCTGAAAGCGTAATGGCGTGCATCCTATCTGCATCCTATCTGCAGCAGATGCCGCAGGGCTTGCTGCGGCCCAGGCTGACGGCCTCGCCGACCGTGACGCAACGGATGCCGCCCGTGCAGCGGTTAAGACCGCGGCACGAGCGGCTCCTGTGGTAGGCATACGCTCCGTTGCCCATGCAGATGTAGACCATGCCGTCGCCGGCGTCGGCGCGCTCCTGCGGCTCGCTGCCGACAGTGAGCATCGGCAGCATGAGCAGGGCGAGTGCGAGCAGCATCTGTCTCATGACTTGTTTTTATTGAGGAGGTCTGACGCGGTCAGTGCGATGAGCATCAGTGCGACCAGCACGTCTACCACGTTCCACACTGTCCGTCCGAGTGCTATCTTGACGAAAGGCTGAAACAGCAGTGCCAGTGCGCCGCAGACGACTGCCAATGCCGGCCGTCTGCGTTCATACTCCGCATATGCCATTACGGCAAAAACAATCATGCATGCATGCCGGACAAACACATAATAGCCATACGGCATCTGCGCCAGACACAGCAGCAACAGCATGGCCAGCACTATGTTGAAAACAGCCTGTTTCATACGCTATAAAGGATAGGAATGCTTATGTTTGCTCGCAAATATATGCATAATTTGCTAAGTTTTTATTGATAAGACACGTCACTTGTGACAAGCAAATGCCGCATGAAAAGAAAGGAGCAATTTGCACGTTCGGAATGAATGGGTTACCTTTGGCGATGGTATGAGTAACTCCATTCCAGATATTATCTTAACCGAAGCGAAGGCGCGTGGTTTTAATCGCGTACGCTTTGCGGGAGAGTACGATGGTATAACTTATTACAACTATGTACGTAGCGATTCTGCGCACTACTCGGGACTACCAGCTGTTGTTAAGTACGTCAATGGTGTTATTGAAGATGTCACAGATTTAGCAGAACGTCTTCGGGCATACAATTTTGCTATAAAGAACGAGCAATAATTTTAAGTTTCTCCTCATCTACAATTAGATTATCTACCCTTATGCTCTCGATATACAGCATATCGAGAGCTATATATTCGTCAAAGTTTATAAATGAACCATTTTGTGGGTCATAAAAGATAAAGCTGCCGTTCTTTAACCGTTCTGCAGTGATTACATGTCCTTTGTTTTTATTGATAAGGCACGTCACTTGTGACAAGCATAAAAATCCATAACTTTGTTTTTATTGCAAAGTTATGGATTGTGTATGAGTAGGGAAAAGACGCGGCTAAATGCTTATCTTAGAGTTTGAGAGCCTGTCTTGAAACCATTTTGGTCATAATAAGTTGTACTTTGTGCAAATAGGCTGCCTACACAAAAACAACAAACGATTATAAAGAATATTTTTTTCATAAAGTATAATTTATTGATGTTTTTATTGATGTTTTTATTGATAAGACACGTCACTTGTGACAAGTGTAAAAGGATTTCTTAGGTAACTACATGTCTTTGTCAGATTTGTCTTTTTTGCTGCCAAAATAGTATAGAAGTCCTCCTATTGCTCCCAGCAAAAGGGTCGCTGAGAACTTGCTTCCTGCTGCAGAGGCTGCGCCATTGGCAGAAGCAATAATAGCCACAATCAGATTCAATGCGGCAAAAACCAAAAATACTATACCTGCGTTTTTCATACTCAAGAATGCATTAAAAGGTGATTATATGTTGTTTTACTGTTTGATGAAATTATCAATGCCGGGCAGGATGTTGGATGAGACGTCTGTCTGAATGATGTCGTAGTGCTTCACGCCCATTTCTTCGAGCCATGTGCCGATAATGTGCTGCATCAGGTCGCCATGGCTGAATTGTGTTGGATTGATTTCGACAAACAGCACTTCCAGATTGTCCAGGTCCTTGTTGCAGGGGATGAGCTTCATGTCTTTTATCCCGATGTTCTGCGACAGGATGTAGGAGTATTCGTTGGCTCCCTGCTTGATTTTGCTGTGCTCGTGGAAGATGTACCCGTCGGTCAGTATGACGAGTATGTTGCGGCAATTCGGTCGAACCGTTGAGATTTTGATTTTGTTCTTGAAGAATCCCCAGATGTCGCTGCCCAGCCACTTCTTTGTGTCGAGTGTCGTAGAGTAGATGGGGGTGATGTTCTGGCGAATGTTTTCTGTCCAGTTCTTGACGATATGCTTTTTTTCTTGCGGTGCTACGTTCTCAAGGTCTAACGTGAGTTTCTTGCTGATGGCAGAAGCGTTTGGAATTCCGTCGGTCGGGTAGAAAAATACCTGAAACTTGTCTTTGCAGGGGACAATCCGATTCTTCGCCACATGCTCTACAAACATGTCAGACAGATGGGTGATGATGGCAGTGTCGCGGAGCATCTGAGGTTCGCTCTGCGGTTCGCCCTGACCTTTGATCAGACGGTCAGATAGGTCAAGGTATATGCTGATATTCCAGCATTCAGGGCCGGATTTGTCGTTAGCAGGGTGGATAGATGACGTCGTTCCGGCGGCGTTTTCTTCTGCTTCTCCACCGTTTTCGGTAGTGTGTCCGCATGAGCTGACGGCCGCGCAGAAGGCGAGTATAGTGAGGATATGTGATAATGTCTGTTTCATGATTTCTGTATGTTTGAATTTTCTGATTTCTTTTTTCGTGTTTACTTGAAGCGGAATGACTTTATAATGTCAGATGCAACGGCTTCCCGGGCTTTTGTGGAGACGTCGCCGAACTTGATGTTGTAGAGCATGAAGCCTTTCTTGAATGTATAGGAGACGTGTTTCACGTTGTGCCCCGGAATTGCTATTTCATGAACCGCTCTGTAACATTCTTCGCCATCGACCGTCAGCTGTTTCTCTTCCGAGATCTTGATGCCAGTCTTGCGGATATTCTCATTTCCTTCGGCATTGGCTTCATCAAGGGAATAGTCTGTTTCGAAGCGGACGATGGTGAATCCGAAATCATCTTCTCCGATGTAGGCGTCGGTCATTTCGTTCAGGTGTTCCAGCACAATCCATTGCCCGGGGTATCTGATGGAATAGAATTTTGTTGAATATGTTTTTTCGAGGGCATATTCCTGCTCGTCATCAGAGACAACTACCCGGGCATCTTCGGTCTCTGTGGAGTCGGTGCCGCTGTCGTCCTGCTGCCCGGTTGCCTTGGGCCCGCATGAGCAGACTGCTGCGCAGAGGACGAGCATCGTGAGGATATGTGATAATGTCTGTTTCATGATTTCCGTGTGTTTGGGGTGTTAAGCGTTGACGGTGGCGCAGAAGGCGTTGAACTTCTCCTGGATGCGTTTTCGTTCGGCATCGGTTCTGCCTGCCACGCTCATGTAGTTCTGCCAGCCCGACAGGAACTGGTTCAGCTCGAGCAGAATCTGGTGTGTGTCGTAGCGGACGTAGTCTATCTGCTGTTTTTGCAGTTTCTTTATTTCTCCTTCTGTCTGCTTGATTTGTCCCTGCTGTTCTATCTGTTTCTGTCGGTTTTCCATGTTTTGCTGTTCCAGTTCGGCAATCTGCCTCTTCAGGGCTTTGCGTTCCACTTTGTTGAGGTCGAGATTTTCTATGTTTTCCATGACGAAGCCGAAGAGCAGTCCCCAAATCAGGTAGGCAAGGAATCCGCAGCAGATTACCATCCAGAAGTTTCCGCTCGTCACTGCCATGTCGGGGCTGAATGGTGGGAAATCACCAATCTCGGTTAAAATTTCAGCATCATACATGCGTTTGGCAATGGCATAGGCCAGCAGGCAGTCGAAGATGAATGTTACGGAGATGATGCCTGTCTGCTTCATCAGTTTGGCCCATGCCTTGTCGTCCTGCTTGCCGAACTGGTGGAGCACAAATCCGAGCGCAAGGAAGATGAATGGCAGCAGGAGTATGAACAAGCCTTCTGTCCAGCTCGTGTCCCATGCTTTCATCAGAGCCTGCCCGTCGAACATGTGTTGGCTGATGTCTTCCGTGTAGTCAATCACTTTGAAGAATGCGGAGTAGGCCGTGCTGCTGTAGAAGATGAAGAGGTATACGGTGAGCGGGATGAGAATCATCAGGCCGATGACGAGGTTGGTGACGGCCATGCCGTTCTTGCGTTTGCCCTGTGCGTTGAGGGCGGTCAGTTCGTTCTTCTTGCCCTTGATTTCGCTTTCGGTGTTCTCGATTTTCTTCCGGGTGTGTTCTTCTTCGTTCTTCTGTTTTTCGAGCTGGGTCTCGTGCTGCACGATTTCGGTCTGCAGGTCGAGCTGCAGTTTTTCCTGCAGTTTCTGGTCTTCCGACTGTTCGCGGCGTATGTTCTGGTAGACAATCTGCATGCAGGGGTCGAACGAGGGTTCGCTTCCCATTGCGAAGCCGGCCATCCGGTGTCCCCACTGCTGGTAGGTCTCGTTGGTCTGCCGCTGGTTGGGCTTGGGTTGGGGTTGTTCCTGCTGGGCATGGATGCCGAGCAGTTCTTTCAGAGATTCCATGTCGTGTTTCTATTTGTTGAGTTCTGCGATGATGTCTTGTGTGGTATAGCCTTCGCTCACTTTCTTGATGAAGTAGTCGGTGATGGCGGTGGCGTTTTCTGCCGGGAAGCCGAATTGCTTGATGTACTTGCCGATCAGGGCGCGCTCTTCCTGCTCGATGACGCCGTCGGCCCAGGCCATTCGGGTGAGGTTGAAGAGGTAGGCCACTTTTTCTTCCAGCGTGTCGGGCTGGATCGACGAGATGCTGCCGGGCTGGAGCAGCAGCGAGTGGATTTCTTCGCTGCTGATGCCGTGCTCGATGCCGATCTGGTAGAGCGTGCGGAGCTCGTCGGGGTGGATGTCGCTGTCGGCAATGGCTATCTGATAGAGGCTCAGGAATTGCGCGACGGTTGTCGAATCTAAGTTTTCTTTCATGTCCGTATGTTTTTATGTTGTTGTCTGTTTGTCCGTGCGTCGGGCGGGGGTCAGCCGAAGAGCCAGCTGCCGATTTTGAACAGGAGCCAGAGGCCGAGCAGGGCGGTGCCGATTTCGATGATGAGGTATGCGCCGATGCAGCCGCCGCCGGCGGCGGAGGTGAGTGCGTCTTCCTTGTTCTTGCCGGTGAAGAGGCCGATGAGGCCGCCGATGACGGCGAATGCGATGATTACGATTAGCCAGGTTGGCATGTCTGTCTTGTTTTAGATGTTGAACGAATGGTTTCCCGGCGTCTCACTGGGCGTCGACTACGCCGGTGCCGATGGTGCTGTGGTTGTCGGGGTCGGGGGTGGAGTCGTCGGAGGGGTCAGAGGAGTCAGAGGGGTCGGGGGTGGGGTTGCCGGCGGAGGTGTCGGGGTCGGTGAGGTCGGCGTCGGGGTCGGCAGGGTCATCGGCGGGGGTGCCGGAGGTCTGGGAGCGGGCGATGCGGTAGCCGGTGAGTTCTTCGGCCCAGATGGTGTTGGCGGTGCGGATGAAGAGGGTGAGGCCGTCGGTGGGGCCGATGATGGCGCGGGCGTTGGCCAGCAGGATGAGTTCGTCGAGCAGGGGGGTGATGAGCTGGCGGGCGCGGCGGCCGCTCTTGACGTAGTCGCCGGTGAGCTTGTATTGGGCGCGCGACTGTTCGATGGACTTGTACTGGTCGTTGGTCTGCTGCAGCTGGGTCACTACTTCCTTGAGTCCCAGGGTGGTGATGTCGGCCTTGTTCTGCTCTTTGTTGAGGTCGACGAGCAGGCCTTCGATCTGGGCCGTCTCGGTGGCCGACTGCTGGATGCCGGCGTAGATGCGGGCGATGGGTTCGAGGCGCAGGGCGGCGGCGGCCTTGCCCTGTACGGGGAAGTTCTGGTAGGAGCGGATGGCCTGG